>CAZHJH010000023.1:0-15423 GCA_964533475.1 uncultured Methanosarcinales archaeon | reverse complement strand
TCGTATTCAGCTAACACCGGAAGCCCCGCCCTTCAGGGCGGCGGAGGACGTCACAGAGCATCATTTTCTAACAAACATTTATAAAATCCTTTTCTCTCTCGCAAAACTATGACGTTGGAACACATGATCCTCAAATACGCGCTGCAAAATGCTGTTAAATTTGAGGGCAAAGCGAATCCTGGAGCAGTCATGGGAAAGGTCCTTGCTGAGGATCCTTCACTGAAGGCAAAGATGAAGGACGTGAATCTCACAATACACAAAGTACTCAAAGAGATACATGCGCTGAGCGTTGATGAACAGCTGAAACAACTCGAGGCCATCGCCCCTGAACTTCTTGAAAAAAAGGAGAAGCAGGAGAGGAATCTGTTTTCCGTGTTTGACATCAAGCCTGGACAGACGGTCAAATCCGCTTTTCCTCCAGGGCCCGAGAAATACCCACACATTGGCCACGCCAAAGGATTAATACTTAATAAGATGCTCGCAGACCAGTATGGAGGAGCATTCGTGCTGAGGTTTGAGGACACGAATCCAAGCCTCGTGAAAAAAGAATTCTACGGCATTATGCTCGAGAACTTTGAATGGCTCGGCGTCATCCCCGATGAAGTTCAGTATGCGTCAGATCATATGGACTTATTTTACAAGCACGCGGAAGCATGTATCAAGAACAGTAACGCATATGTGTGCACATGCGCCCAGGATGTCATGAAGGATAACAGAATGAAGATGCTTGCGTGCGCGTGCCGCGATAAAAATCCAGATCGCAACCTCAAGGAATGGAAGGAAATGCCTTCTAAAAAAAGCGGCGATGCAGTACTGAGGCTGAAGATAGGCCTCTCACATCAAAACACGACGATGCGAGATCCCGTCATATTCAGAATCATGGACGAAGAGCACGCACGGCTCGGAAAAAAATACAGCGTCTGGCCGAATTATGACTTTCAAAACGCAATCATGGACGGTGCTTTCAACATTACGCATCGCGTGCGAACGAAGGAGTTTGAGATGCGCTCTGAACTTCAGCGGTACATCCAAGACCTCCTCAAGCTTCCCAGAACGCAAACGTATGAGCTGGGAAGGTTCAACATGGAAGGGGTTGAAAGCTCGGGAAGAATCATACGGCAGCTCGTGCAGGAGGGAACGCTGATTGGATGGGATGATCCCAGCTTAACTACGATCGTCGCGCTGAGACGGCGCGGTTTTCTCCCTGAGGCGATCAAAAACTTTGTCGTTTCCACAGGCATAACCAAAAACGACACGAGCATGACATGGGATGACCTGATTGTGCACAACAAGCGCATTCTTGACAACATCGCGCCACGATATTTCATGATTCACGATCCGATGCACGTTGAGATCAAAGGAGCTCCAATACGAGGCATTGAGCTCAATCTCAATCCGAATGAAAAAGCGGGGGGAAGGCCGTTTCAAACGAACGATGCATTCATCCTTTCCCGAAGGGATATTGAAGAGTGCAAGGATGATGAACTCATGCGGCTCATGGACTGCCTGAACTTCGTTAAACAAGGAAAAACACTCATATTCAAGTCAACCGATTTCATGGAATACAAGAAAATAGGAAAAAAGATCATGCACTGGCTGCCCTCGAAAGGGAACGTGGACATTGAGATTCTCATGCCGGATAAGTCTATTCTGAGAGCCATCGCGGAGCATAACATTACAACGCTTGAGCAGGGCGCTATTATCCAGTTTGAGCGCTTCGGATTTTGCAGATTGGACGGGAAAAAAGAAGATACGCTAAGGTTTTGGTTTACGCATCGGTGAGTCGATGAAGCGATTCCTGCGCCAACCATTTCTGCTTGTGGCGCTCGTTATCCTCCTTTGGGCGCCGACACCGGCGGTTGCAAAACTGCTGCTTGCTGATCTCACAAGCATGCAAGTGTTAGCGTATGCATCGTTGCTCGCAACGTTGGCACTGCTTCTCATTATAGTTGCCACGAGCAAAGTGAAAACATTATCGACGTATGCCCCGCGCGATTTTTTAATCCTTCCGGTATTGGGCTCGCTCGGTGTGCTCTTGTATTACCTCTTTTTTTATAGTGCGCTGACGTTTATCCCGGCCCAGGAGGCATCCATCGTTAATTATCTCTGGCCGCTTCTCGTGGGCATCTTAGGAAGCATACTCTTGCGAGAAAAGCTCCGCATTCATCACGCTCTTGCGCTTCTCCTTTCATTCTCAGGCGTATATGTTGTGATAACCCGCGGCACGCTAACGCTGTTTTCGGACTTGCGAGGCGTCCTTCTGGCTATTCTTGGAGCATGCTCTTATGCACTCTATTCAGTGTTAAGCAAACGATGGAAATATACAGACGTTCGGGCGATTTTTTTCTGCTATGTATGGGCTTCTCTCATATGCATCGCATGGGTAGTCTTGCACGGCACGCTTTATTATCCATCACCCTACCAGCTTATCGGGCTTATCTGGATGGGGACGATGCCGAGCGCTCTCGCTTATCTCGTATGGCTATCAGCCTTACGGCAGGCGCCCGTGCGCAAGATGGCAAACCTCGTATACCTCACACCCTTTGTATCCCTTATATTTATTTATACTATGCTCGGAGAAAAGATACTGATTTCATCACTGCTTGGGCTCCTCCTTATTGTGGCAGGCATCGTCATTCAGCTTGCGAGAAAATAATTCCACAATCTTTATATAATGAGAGCCGAAGGTATGTCTGAGGTGATCCTCATGGGAGACACAATCGTTGTTAAGGCTAAAATCAAGGAATACGCGAAGGTGGAAGGAAAACTCCTCAACGTCACGGGAGACTTCGCGGATGCATTGAGCAAGAAAGTCGTTCAGCTCATCGAAGAAGCGAGCAAACGGGCAAAGGCGAACAGCAGAAACACAGTTATGCCGAAGGACCTTTAACTTTTAACGTTTTCAGATGCGCCTTATAGCGCTCCAGACGGAGTCGCAAATGTTTGAGTTTCTGAGGGTCATGCTTTTTTGATTTCAGCAGTTTCGCATAATTCCTGTCCAGATTCGAGATTTGCGCCGCAAGGATTTCGATATCGTCGCGATTGGACTTCACCGTGCCCCGAATCTTCCGCTCAAGTTCCTGAACCCTCTTCTCCCGGGTGATTCGCATCTGCATGTATATGTCAAGCTTCTGCTCGAGGCGTCTCATCCTCGCGGAGAGCGCGTGGTCAACCGTAAACACGCTGGGCACAGACTTTACACGCTTCTCCCTCGCGATAACATTATTCACATGCTGTTTTAACGTGTCCATATGCCTTTTCATCTGACCGGGGGAAGCCCGCTTCATCATCTCCATATGCGACTCAAGATCCTGCCTTGCTTGATTCCGATCCGTAATTTTCCTCGTGGCTATGAGTAGATGATACAGGAATCTTTTCAGATGCAGGACTTCTTCCTCAGAATAATGGTGGAACATGTTAGCGTAAGGGCGGGAGTGGAGGCAACGGCCTTCGCATGCCAGGCCCGGAACTCATTGGTGGCGGAGGCTGCATAAGCGGGGGATTCATTGGTGCGGGGCTGAAAGGCTGCAGCATGGGCTCCGGCCGGATCGTTGTAGTCTCAGTCTGGAATGATCTTCGCATGGGAGAGTCCTGCTTGCGCTTCAAATCATCAACCATATCCGCTAAAGCCACAATTCCCTCCGCAATTTTTTGATTTTGATCAAGGATCTTGTCAATCTTCTCAGCGATGGGCTCTAAGTGCTTCGCGACAAGATTAGCTTCTTCCTCTTCCAAATTCATTTGCACAGACGCTTCCTTGAAAATGGTCAGCAGGTTATTGATAGAATTCGAGAGTTTCTCCATGGAATCCTTCGATTCCGGGAGGTTTCCCTTCTTCAGCTTCTCGAGCTCATCCTTTAAATCAGCGATTTCCCTGTGGGGAAGAAGATCATACTCATCATCAGCCATACCGTCCACCTCTTTATGACGAGCATGCAGATTCGCATATTTATAAATGTTGCGTCGTAATCGAGAAATGCTATCATAATATACGCAGCGACAAACAATGACTTCTCAAACGCTCTGCGCCTGCTTAATAATCAGGCATGCCTTGAGGGGCTTGCATTCTTTCTGGATTTTTTCCAGCGGCAATCACGTCATCAATCCTGAGAATCATGATCGCAACTTCTGCGGCAGAGCTCAGCGCCTGTGTTTTGATCTTCAGGGGTTCAATAATGCCTTGCTTCCAAGCGTCAATCGTTTTTCCCGTAAAGACGTTAATGCCCGCCCACTTTTGCTTTTTGTCATGCGCGGCTTTCAAGTCTGTAAGAACATCAATAGGATCAAGGCCCGCATTTTCTGCCAGAGTTCTCGGAATCACTTCGAGCGCCTGCGCGAACGCCTGCACGGCAAGCTGCTCCCTCCCTGAGAGGCCTTCCGCATATTGCCGCAGCTGCCGGGCAACTTCGATTTCAGATGCGCCAGCTCCCGCAACGACTTTTCCCGTCTGCAGCGCTGCCGCGATGTCTCCGACAGCATCCGTGATCGCGCGTTTAATCTCATCAGTAACGTGCTCTGTGCCGCCTCTTACAAGGATTGTAACGACCTGAGCGTTTTTGCACTCCTGCACAAACGTCATTTCCTCTCCGGACATCTTTACGGCTTCAACAAGGCCAGCGTTTCCAAGATCTTTGAGTGATAAATCATGCAGATTCGTGACAATCGACGCTCCGGTTGCCTTCGCAAGCGCTTCCATATCACTTTCCTTCACCCGGCGCCCTGCAAAGATTCCCTTTTTTGCGAGGAAATGCTGCACGAGATCGTCAATGCCTTTCTGGCAGAACACAACATTTGCCCCTGAGACTGCGATTTTTTCAGCCATCGCCCTCAGCATGCGCTCTTCCTGGTCGAGGAATGCCTGCAACTGCCCTGGATCATTGATCTGTATTTTTGCGTCTGTCTCCGTGCTTTTGATTTCAAGCGCGCTGTCAATAAGCGCGATCTTCGCGTTTATAACCTTCTGAGGCATGGACGGATTCACGCGCTCCTTGTCAATCACGACTCCCTTGATGAGCCGTGAGTCCTCGATGCTCGCCCCTGTTTTCTTCTCAATCCGGATACTGTCCCTGTCAAGAACAAGCTTTGCGCCGTCTTTGCTCAACACCTGGATAATGCCCTCAACTACAAGCGCTCCGAGAATATCCTTCGCGGTCTCCGCGCCTTTGCCCGTCATTGCTGTTAACGCAATTTTCTTGAGCACATCATGATCTTTATCGCTGATCTTCTCTGCGATCTGATTGAGGATCTCCTGGGATTTCTCCGCTGACATTCTGAATCCCTTTGCGATGACGGTTGGATGAATCTCCTGGTCGAGCAATGTCTCCGCCTGCTTGAGGAATTCTCCAGCAAGCACGACTGCCGTAGTTGTTCCATCCCCCACTTCATCTTCCTGGGTTTTCGCGACTTCCACAATCATCTTCGCGCTCGGGTTTTCAATGCACATCTCTTTGAGAATTGTAACTCCATCATTCGTGACAATCACATCGCCCATGGCGTCAACAAGCATCTTGTCCATACCCTTAGGCCCAAGCGTCGTTCTCACAGTCTCCGCGACGAGCTTCGCGGCCATGATGTTCGCACGCTGCGCGGATTTTCCCGTTGTGCGCTGGCTTCCTTCCGGTAGAATGAATATTGGCTGAATAGGCTGGTTGTTTGCCATACTGTTTCCCCCGGGTTTGGAAGAGCCCCCTCCTTTAAAAGGGTTTCTGTGGAAAACATGCGCGTTATTGTCACTATCTAGTGGTATTGTATGGAAAACCTTTATATATGAGTTCTCAATCTCGGCAGGATATGCTCGGAAGCACGAAAATGCTGAGAACGCTTGATAGCGTTATTTCTGATATGAGTGACGAGGCGTTTTTAGCGTTTGCCCGCGAAGTTGAGTTTGGCCGGCAGTGGTTTATTACAGGCGAGCAGAACGCGGAGATCGCCATATGCCCGAGGGGGATGATGCGGGAACGAGGACTCCCCGATTCTCCATATTGGGATCGGCTTGCGAGAAAAATGCAGTTTTCCCCTGTCTATCACAGGATCTTGTACGGGCTTTCTGAGCGGGGATATTCGCATCCAACTGCAGCATCACCCTTTCCCGGGATTGAGCACGAAAAAGAGCAGTTGGCAATCGTGGACGCTATCAATATCCTTCATCGTGAGCGCTATCAAGGAGTACAAGTAACCCACACGGCAGTTTCCGCGCATGAATCTAGTGAAGCTCGCAAAACTCTACTTGCGTACGATTTCAGTGGTGCGTACAGCTCAGCCGAAGATCCGCTTAATGTTTTCTTATCCCATGAGTGTGGCTGGATGTTTGGCAAGAGCCTGGTACCTGAATGGTTTGGAGCACTGCTGCGACCAAGACCCATCCCCCATATGGCATATCAACCCGTACAACAGTAAACCTATTTATACTTCTTCGATCTCGTGTGAGCATGATTATTACGATTGGGGGGGAGCCTGGCTCAGGGAAGAGTACAGTAGCGAATATCGTTGCCCAAAAATTAGGGTATAAACATTATTCTACAGGAGATTTGCGCGGTGAAATCGCAATGCGCCATGGGCTCACTATTGATGAGCTCAATGAGATAGGTAAACGCGAGCTCTGGACGGATAAAGAGTGCGATGATCGCACTGTGGAAATAGGCGAAGAAGAGGACAATGTCGTGTTTGACTCGTGGCTTGCATGGCATTTCATTCCAAAGTCTTTGAAGGTGTTCCTCACAGTTGACAAAAAGGAGGCGGCGCGACGGGTTTTTGCGCATCAGCGGAAAGATGAGAAGCGGCAGAAAACCGCGGAGGGAGTGTCCGCAATGCTCCAGAAGCGCTATATCGAAACGAATGAGCGCTACAAGAAATGGTATCATGTTGATATTACGGATCTCTCGCATTATGATCTTGTCATAGACGCGACGTCTAAGAAACCTGAAGAGCTCGCGGATGAGATTGTTGCATTCTCCAAAACCTTTAAATAAGCTCTGAAAACCGTTCAACCATATGACGATTAACAAAGGCGATTTTATCGAGTTGAATTACACGGGCAGAGTGCAGGAGGATAACGCGCTCTTTGACACCACAGATGAAGAACTTGCGAAAAAGGAAGGCGCGCATCAGCCGCGCATGAAATATGGACCTGTTGTGATCTGTATCGGTGAGAAGCAGATCCTTCCGGGAATTGATGCTGAATTGCAAGGGAAGGATATTGGAAAGTATCACTTTGTGTTCTCTCCAGAGCAGGCATTTGGAAAGAAAAATCCAAAATTGCTGCGTCTTGTGCCTACACATGCGTTCAGGAAAGAGAAAATCATGCCTGCTCCGGGAATGCAAGTGACTATTGATAATCATAGGGGCATTGTGAAAACGGTTACGGGCGGGCGTTGCATTGTTGACATTAATCATCCGCTCGCGGGGAAAGATGTACGGTATGATGTTGAAGTTGTCAAGATTGTCACGGATCCACGCGCGAAACTCGATGCACTTATTGAGCGCATAGGACTTCCTGCGGAGATCAAACTGGAAAACGAAGCAGCAACACTTTCATTTCCCATTGAAATTCCAAAAGAAATCCAGGAGAACCTCACAAAACGGATTACGGAGTTAATTCCCGAGATCAAATCAGTTGAGTTCGCAAAAAAAGAGATGCCGCACACGCGTGATGACGCTCATGAGGAGCATGATCATACGCATGAACATCACGATCATTCTCATGATGGCTATGATCACCCCCATGATCACAGGCATACTCATTAATGGTGCTTAACGTATATATTCTGCAATAGAAGACTTTAAATATGGTCTTTGGCTGGTTTTTTCTATTCTCTAACGAGGGTATCGTGCAACAGAGATTCGGAGGAAATGAGGACAAGGAAGAGCAGCCGTACGAAGAGGAACCCGTCTATGAGGACTCCGCGTATGAAGAGCCCGCCTCTGAGGAGACTCCGTATGAAGAACAGCCCATAGTGAAAGGCAAACCTCCTGAACCTCTGACGCGAAGACCTGTGCATTTTACGGAAACTCCCATGCCTGAGCGCGTGGAAGCGCCGCGGCCAGAACCATTACGTAAGCCTGCGAGGCCAAAAACAACTGCCGAACTTGATTCTGAACTCCAGGAATTGCTCGCAAAACAACGAGCCACAATTAAAGTTATTGGATGCGGCGGCGGGGGCAATAATACGATTGACCGAATCCGCGAAGTGGGGGTAGAAGGCGCCGAGACGATAGCGATCAACACGGACGCTCAGGATCTCCTTTTTACAAATGCTGACAAGAAGATTTTGATTGGACGAGACATTACGAAAGGGCTTGGCGCAGGAAGCAATCCAAAAATCGGTGAAGAGGCTGCGAAAGAGCAGGAGCATGAGATTAAACAGGCAGTTCAAGGCGCGGACATGGTGTTCATCACGTGCGGGCTTGGAGGCGGCACAGGATCAGGCTCTGCCCCTGTCGTCGCTGACATCGCGAAGCGCATGGGCGCGCTTGCGGTTGCTATTGTGACGATGCCTTTCACGATGGAAGGAAACCGAAGATATCAGAACGCGGTTGATGCGTTAGACAAACTTCAGCATTTATGCGACACGCTCATTGTCATACCCAATGATAAGCTCCTTGAACTCGCTCCGGATCTTCCCATACACACCGCGTTTAAAGTTGCGGATGAAATTCTAACGAATGCGGTGAAAGGCATCGCGGAGATGGTTACGAAAGCAGGTCTCGTTAATCTTGATTTTGCTGATATCCGCGCGGTCATGGGCAATGGGGGTGTTGCATTGATTGGCGTAGGAGAAAGTGATAGCGAAAAACGCGCGGTTGAAGCGGTTGAGAAAGCGATAAATAATCCGCTTCTTGATGCAGATATCTCGGGTGCGACAGGCGCTCTCATTAACATTTCAGGAGGCCCGGATCTCACGCTTGAAGAAGCGCGCAAGATTGTGGAAACCGTGTCTCAGCGCATGAGCGATCAGGCGACAATCATATGGGGCGCGCAGATTTACGAGGACATGACGAATACAGTGCGAGCAATGTTAATTATTACCGGAGTGCATAGCCCTCAAATCATGGGCAGAGCGCGCATGGTTTCTCCGAAAAAGATTATTGCGGGAAAGATGCAGGATGATTTAGGAATAGATTTTGTGGATTAAAGATATTCTGAAAAGCGTGTTAATGCGCAACAGCAACTCCTTCTTCTCTGTGCAGGCTCAGCGCCCTTTGCTGCAGCGCTGTTGAGAGGTCTCGCAGCGTTCTGATTTTTTGCGTGAGATGCTGGTCAAGCTGTGCTTCCCGCACGGCTTCCATATGCTCATGCTCGAGATGGTCTTCCAATGCTCGGAGTGTTTCGTGAAACCTACGCTCTGCATCTTGATATGCTGGTTTGTTTTTCTCACGTATTGCCGTTTTCATGTCCGAAAGACAGCGCACGCATGTCGTGATGTCACGGCGCACATCCTGGAGAAATTCAATTATGTGCTGATCGAGTTTCAGGTCTTCCAAAAACGCGGCTTTCAAGCCCTCAGCATCCGTATCGAGCTGTGTAAGCAGCTCTTCCACCCGAGTTGGACCCATACTCCCATTTGAAGCATCCTATTATTTAAATCTTCGCCAAAACGCGATATAGACAGCAACCTTTATAAACCCCATTTTGTTTCTTGTGCTCTATGGATGAGGAATACAAACCCTCACTACTTTCTCGCCTGAGACGATTTATGGTCGAATGCTGGAGGGTATTGAGGATCACGAAGAAACCATCAATGGTGGAATTCAAAACGATTGTGAAAGCCTCAGGGCTCGGCATGATTCTCCTTGGGCTGATAGGATTTGCAATCAATATGCTGAAACAGCTCTTTTTTTAGACCATGGCAGACGAACAAACCACGCACATTTTTGGGCTGCGAACGACCGCGAACAGGGAAGACCAGGTTATGGACTTCATAAGCAGCAATGTTACGAGAAAAGGGATTAATGTGTTCTCAATCATACGGCCGCATGGCATGCGCGGCTATATCTTCTTAGAGGCGGCAACGCGGAATGACGCGGAAGCTGCCGCGTTTGGCGTGCCATATGCCCGGGGCGTATTGCCCAAAGAGATCGAATACCGCGAGATTGAGCACATGCTCGAGCAGGTCAAGCATGAAGTCAACATTCAGAAGAATGATATTTGCGAGATTATATCAGGGCCATTCAAGCGTGAAAAAGCGAAAATCACAAGAATAGACAAGCAGAAAGAAGAGGTTGTTGTTGAGCTTCTTGAATCTGCGGTTCCGATTCCGATTACCGTAAAGATGGATGCCGTGAAAGTCATCCGGCGTGACAAAGAGGAAGAAGAGGACGAGGATAAGGACGAATCAACGATCGGATAGTTTATAAATACTCCAATACTCATAATACTATGGCAACGGAAACCGTTCAGGCAATGATTGAAGGGGGGAAGGCAAGCGCTGCTCCTCCGTTAGGCCCCGCATTAGGCCCGCTAGGTGTCAATATTGGCCTTGTTATTTCTAAGATTAATGAAAAGACTGCACACTTCAAAGGTATGCAAGTGCCTGTCAAGGTGAAAGTGGATAAAAGCACGAAAGAATTCTCCGTTGAGGTTGGCACTCCTCCCACGTCTGCGTTGATTAAGAAGGAAGCTGGCCTGGAAAAGGGTTCTGGAAACCCGTTAAGCGATAAGGTTGCGGATCTCCGCATCGAAAACATAATCAAAATCGCCAAAATGAAGGAAGACGCGATGCTCGGCAAGTCCATGAAGGAAAAAGTGCGCGAGGTCATGGGAACATGCAACTCCATGGGCGTCATGGTTGAGGGTGTTGCTGCAAAGGATGCTATTCAAATGGTTCTCCAGGGCAAATTCGACAAGGAAATCAAGGCAGAGAAGACAGAATTGACCGCTGACGAGATGAAGCAGATGGAAGAGGAGAAGAAGAAGCTTGCTGAAGACATGGTCAAGAGGCGCTCAGAGTTTGAAATGCTCGCAAAGCAGATCATGACGGAGATGGAAGGCAAGCCAAAGTCACAGATCAAGACGAGAATGACGCAGGCCGGAATCCCAGATGCTTTAATAAAGGAACTCTTGCCATCTGACAAGCCAGCACCTGAAGGCGGAAAACCCGCTCCGGGAGCTCCAACGGCAGGAGCAAAACCTGCAGCAGCTGCTGCACCGGCGAAGAAGTAAACCAATTTATTCTGAATCCCATATACTTATTCGTTCTTGGCATGCCTGCCTTCAAGTATCCTCTTTGCTTCCTCGTACGAAACGCCATTGTCCGGCACAACAATCCCTACAGGACCAGATGTGATCGGCGTGCCGTTCATGTCGGCAGGGCGCAAGTCAAAGATTGCATCAAGTGTTTTCAAAGGGATACCGCGCTCACTCGCAAAACGAGCCGGATAGCCTATGTGCAGTGAATTGCCCAGCCTTCGCGGCCAACTTTCTCTGCTTTGAGAATACCTCCAAACAAATTTTTCGGCGTCCCATCGACTGGTTGAGTTGATCTCCGGCATCTCCTCCAAGATGCAGGCCACTCTATGACTGTCAATGACAATCCCCGGGCTTTCTAGCTCCGCTATAAACAAGGGTCCTTTCCTTGTATAATGCACGGGACACCAGTGTAGCCTATGTGTAGCCGGAGTATAGTTGACTGTGCCCACTTTATACCCTACATCGAGCGAGAACACCATGATCTCCGTTTTTGGAAGCTCTCTGCGATCTTCATCGCTGATATCCGTAAGCATGAGCAGGGGCGTCACTTCCTGGGGATCGGGGATTCCCTCAACTCGTTTCATGGTAGTGTTCCCTTCAAGCACATTCCACGCAATGGGTGTGTTTGGCTTTGCTATGATATATTGTACTATACCTACATGAGGTTGTGTGTTCATTTTTTCACCTGTGTTCTTGTGATTTCAATTGACGAAACGCAGAAAGATATTTCGTCGTCCTGCACATTTGAGTTGCCATCGAGAGCAGGTTCCGGGATTCGGAAGGAGGGATCTCATGAAGAGCCCGTTTAGCAGCGCTCGCGTACCGCCCGGCAAGAGATCGCGTCGCTTCGACCGCCCCAGAGTCAATGCAGAGCATAGCTATCGTGCCTGTCTCTTCCGGAGTTAGTTGTTCTCCGATTCTGTTGAAAACATACTGCTCAATCTCCGGAACGCTGCAATGCAGCATGTAATGAATAGGATAAGTTATGACTCCGTTACGCAAGTCGCTGCATTGGTCCTGATACACTTTTCCGGTGTCTGAGCTGGGCGGAAGGAGATCTCCAAGATCATTCATGATCTGCACAAGGATGCCAAGATGTTTTCCAAACTCGGCAGATCTGGCTCGTTGTGCGTGTTCAGTCCCTGAAAGAATCGCTCCGAGTTCACATGCTCCTCGCATGGAAGCTCCCGTGAGCAACTCACAGCGTTTATGATATTGAGCAAGATACGCTTGATCATCCTCCGTATCAGAAAGTCGAGAGGTCAGCACTTGTCCCCTGTACACATCCTGATCCATGCGAACAAGAGATCTCATGCATTCTGGACTTTCAGCAACTGCGAGTTCAGCGGCATTGCGTAGTAACCTGCCACAGAGCAGATAATTGCTAATCTCCGTTGGAGCAATGCCATTTTTTCGGTCAAGAATGGCATTATCCACATATGTGGAAATGTTCTGGATCTCTACAGCCGCCATGGCGCGTGAGACTCGCTCAGGATGCTTTCCCCCGCAGGATTCATACACTGTCCTAACCAGAAATGGCCGTAAGCGTTCTTCTTTGCTCATGCGCTTCTGGAGGAGGGGAATGGACTCAATGATTTCCCGCACACCTGGTGTTCTCGCGCCCAAGGTAGTGAGTATCTCCTGCATGCCCTGCGTGGCTATTGTGTTCGCTTCCCGCATCCGCTCAAAATAGTGGTTACGATCCATTATTGCTCACTAGGTAGTAATAACTACCGTATATAAGAAACATCTTAGGATAATTACCGTAATTATGGTAATATTTATATATAAAAATACATTAACAGATATTTTATGGCGGCATTGGACACCAAAGACCGAAAAATTTTATACGAGCTTGATTTAAACAGCAGGCAGTCCTTCAGCAGGCTGGCAAAAAAAGTCGGCTTAAGCAAAGATGCGGTGAGATACCGTATAACGAGTCTTGAAGAGCAGGGGGTTATCCAGCGATTTCATACGGTTATTAACGTTTCAAAACTCGGTTTTATCTCCTTCAGGATTTACATGAAGTTCTACAATACGGATCCAAGCGAAGAGGAAAAAATCATCCAGCATCTCAGACAGAAGAAGGAAGTCGCATGGCTTGTTTCAATTGACGGAGAGTATGACCTGGGCATGTGGCTGCTCGTCAAATCAGTGCAGGAAATGAACGTGATCTGGAAAGAGATACAACATAAATTCGGAAATTACATTCAAAAAAGAAGATTGACGATCATGATGAGGATTCCCTATTACACAAGAGCATACCTTATCGCAAAAAAGCACAATGACGAAGAGTATGCGTTCATAACAGAAGACGAGAAAGAGAATATTGACGCAAAAAGCTGGGAGATCCTTGATCTGCTTGCGCCGAACGCAAGGATCTCTATCCTTGAGCTTTCCCAGAAAACAAGGCTCACGCCAAAAACCGTCATCGCAAAAATCCGCGATCTTGAAAAAAGGGATATCATCGTTGGATACAGAACAATGTTTGATATCCAAAAACTGGGATTTCAATACTTTAAGATTCATGCGGACCTCAAGAATATCACTCCCGAAAAGATAAAGAAGCTCAAGCGATTCATCAAAGGCAATCCGTACATCATATACGACAACGAAATCCTCGGCGGCGATGATCTTGAGCTCGATGTGCAGGTGGAATCCATTGACCAGCTGCGTGTTTGGATGGCAGCGCTGAAAAACGAATTCTCAGACATTATCCGGGATCTGAGGTATATGGTCTTCTATAAAGAGCACAAATATGTGTTCATGCCCCAGTCTTATCCGTCCTCTTCCACTCAAGATTAAGCTCTGCAAGCATATCCTTGATCCGCGCTTTCTCTCCGCCAAGGCCTTTCCAGTCCACAAGCACGAAATCAACATGCTCCTTCGTTTTTTCAATGGACTGCCTGAGCATGTCCTTGGATAGATGCTGAAGCGCGTGCTTCGGACAGACGTGGCTTGTGGCTATGCCTGCCCGCTCGATGCACTTCACAATGTTTGGCGCGTAGTGCGTGCCGCCTAAAGCCACTGCGATTTGACACTGGTCAGTGTTTGGATGATCCAGAAAATCGAGAATTGTAACGGCTACAACACGTGCATATTCTGCGTTCGCCCATTCTTTCTCTGTACTCCCGAGCTCGACAAACAGGCATGGGGTTTCAATGTATGGGCCGTGGTGCGTTACCTCAAGCGTGACTTCATGCCCCGTGTGCGCCGCGTGTTTTTTAAGCAGCATGAGCATTGAGCGCAACGCAAGCGCGGATGTTTTGCAGAGTTTGCTAGGAACACCTCCGAACTCTGCCGGGCCCCAGTTTCCGGGAGCATGGCACGTGAAGCTCGGCTTCCCCTCTAAAGACCTATGCCTGCTCGCGAAGATGATCAAATCCGCTATGATCTTCTGGTCAATATTGTTTTGGTCAAGCAGGCCTTCTGTAACCGTGATGAGGCGAACACCATTGCGTTCATATATTGAATCCGCGTCAAAGTGATCCTTTGTTTCCGAAAACCCAAGTTCCAACAGCTGTTTCTTTATTGTTCTTCCCGCGGGATCCTCAAGCGAGCAGATGATGGCCGTGTTCATATTCGAGCAAGTGTGAGTGGGTTATAAAAAAGTTTGGGCGGCGTGGGCGGGAGATTCGCTTCCCCCACAGTTCAGTTTCGAACCCGCACGAGACAGGTCATATCTCTCCGACGTATCAGGTCGGCGCATAACCTGGTTATGCGTCCACGCCTTTACCCAAAGATTAATATATACGTTTACACATATCTTGTTGAGACAGGTCATGTCTCACCGAGGTATCAGCTCGGTGCTTTATTTTTCTTTGTGCGATAAATCCGCAGAATTTTCTGCTAGTTTCGGAATTAATCCGACTTTTCAAGAAATTCTTCGTTAGTTACTTGATTTTTCGGAAATACCCTGGGGACGTCGGAAAATGAATTACTCAATTTATCGATATCATAGGAGTCTATTGCCATACAGATTATCGAACACTATATAAATCCGGAATTGCCATTTACTACAATATGCATATAGGAAAAACACTTTACGTCACAACTGCTCGGCAATGGCGAGCATGGCTTAACAGAAATCACGCGAAAGCGAAGGAAATCTGGCTGGTATATTACAAAAAGGCGAGCGGGAAATCCAGGATTCCGTATAATGACGCGGTTGACCAGGCTCTCTGTTTTGGCTGGATTGACAGCATTGTTAAATCGATAGACGAGCATTCGTACGCTCA
>CAZHJH010000022.1:0-15869 GCA_964533475.1 uncultured Methanosarcinales archaeon | reverse complement strand
CGTTGCAAGAACCCTGTGCTTTTCAAGAACCCGAAGATGATGCTGAACCGTTTTGTAATCGAGCATGAGCTCTTTTGTCAATTGATGCGCATTTTTTGGATGCACACTGAGGCTCATCAAGATTCTCTGTCTGGTTTCACCACCCCTACTGCCCGCGATGAGATACAGAAGTATATTCTTCATACCTTGCAAACTAGAGAAATTGTTTATAAACCTTGTGCAGGACGCGTGTAGATGCGGAATGCGGTATACCCAGAGTCCTGATCACCGAGCATGAGGATCCCGCAAGGATTGCCGCTTGCACCCCTAATACTCCTGCTTTCCATTAATGCGTCTCTCCGCACAAGAATCCTTTCAAAGCGTGTACGCGGTTGCAGCTCAAACGCCCCTGTGGGTGTCGCGGTCACAATGATTTCCGCGTGGGCAGGCTCAACGTGAAAATGAGCATCTAAAACCTGAGCGACATGGCGCAAGGCATCAGGATCTGTAATGAGGTATGTCCAGGGCATGGAGATGAGAACGCGGATGGGTTTTTAAGCGTTCCTAGATTTGCAAATTCATAGAAGATCTCCAGCACAGACTCTTTCCGTCATATGGCTGAGCACAAATTTTGTGAGTGCTTGAATAAAAAAGTCAGTGAATTCTCTGTAATAATCACCCTTCCCTGTAACTAAATGCCCCAGTTCGTGAATATACGTGCTGGCAAATGCTTCGAGACTCTGCAATTGCGATCGTTTAATCCCAATATATTCTTGACCATCAGGCGATCGAACATACACTCCGTGTTGACTCTCAATTTCCCGACCTGTGTTCAAGAATAAACCAGAATAGACGCGTACGTCAACAGGAATGAGCTCCCCCAAGACAGTTTCCGTGATCTCAGGGATTCTCTCCAGCATTCCAGTTTCAGCAGGAGTTAAATCTAATCGATCAACCCATCGATATTGCTTTTCAGTTGCAAGACTACTTGCTCGTTTGATTCCAAGACTTCCAAGATAAGCATCAAGACTAGGATTCAGTTTCACAGGATTAAATCCCATAAGCCTTGCATCGCTGTTCTCGTTAACATCGTCTGAAGCTAATACCGCGTTTTCTCCGTAGAGCTTCCTGAATACATCGACCCAGGGATTAGGTTGAGTCTTGGTTTTATCCATGCGCATCCAAATTTCCTTAAACTTCTCAACTTCTGGATCATCTTTGAGTATCATACGTACTGGATACATGAGAGGTCTGGGGGGACTCCGATCCCGAAATGCCTCGAATTCATGGCGATAGTTACGGTCCGTTTCAGCCTCGCGCAGCAATGTTTCAATGACAGAATGATCCGTACACTCCTTCAATATGCGTGCAATCTCATTCAGCAACGTTTCCCGGTCAGCAAACAATCTGTCAGGTGAAATGTTTTCCAATCCTAGATCATAACTGAAGATTGCACCCATAGTTTGTACTCTTACTCCTTTAATAAAGAGGCTCTTGTCTCCCGCGCCCAGATCAATAATACGTGGATGATATCTGGAAGGCCAATTACGATACAAACGCGTAGCATGCCGATTCTCAGGGGTGGAAGACCCTTCAGCGTAGATCACAGAGAATGAATCATTCAGTGCAAGCACTTTCTCGGGAATCTTGAATATTTCGCGCATAAGCTCCTTAGAGGGATTTCTAAAGACGGTTCGTGATCCTTCGATATGATCACCATTTTCGGTGATGTGAAAGCAGAGCCGTTGCACCGCATGCTCATCAATACGCTCAGATTTTGCGTACGGGACTGCTATCCAGTTTTTTGAGCGGTATTCCACATCAATGCCACTGCGCAGCGCGGCTGCCGCAACAAGCTTAAGCCCTTCACCAAACTGCCCCACACTCATCACATCCGCAGCTTTCGGCGAGAAGAGCACAGACAATAATCCTGCGCTATACCCCGCACCATCATCCTCAAAGACCACCTCTTCTGCTGGCTTTGCTGGGTCTGCCCGCTTTAAGTCATACCACCGACCTTCCTGTTTAATCCTCACTGTCGTTTTTGTACCCTTACTGTCCGCAGGAAGATGATTGGAAATGCTGTCAAGAACGATGCGCTCTATTCCCCAGGCAAACCTCCGATAGTCCGTCGTCAGTGATGTTTCGATATCACACGTTGTGCTTGCCACGGGAAACCTCATCCAGGTATTTTTGTGTAGCTAATTCAATAAAATGACTCTTATTTCTAAAGACACCATTTTTGATTTTTTGTTCAACACCCTCCAAGGTGTGGGTATCCATCGAGATTGAGACTTTGACTTTCATCGTAAGAAGTGGGAATTCTTACTACTTTATAAATCTTTGCACTAAGTAACTACTAGTTAGTAACAGCACGTTTTAAGGCCATTGAATTTTTCAATGTGTATAGGCTATTGGGAGAACACGCGGCAGAGCCCTCTTCATAATAACGAATTGCGTCGCATAATCCATATAAACCTTATATTCTGCAAGCGTTATAATGATTCTCGCAAGCGGCTGTGTTGTGTATAGAGATGACGAAGTGCTTCTGATGCACCGGGTCAATTGCCCAAAATTCAATGATGTGTGGTCGAATCCCGGATGGAAGATTAAAAGAGGAGAAATAGCAGAGGCCGCGGCTATTCGAGAAACGCGCGAAGAGCTCGGTATTGAGGTTAAGATAATCACTCCACTGGGCATGTATCTTGATTATGAGGGAGATACGGTAGCTGGTCGGTTTCATGGATTCTTAGCTGAGCTTGCAGAAGGAACTCCAACTATCAGAGAACCAGAGAAATGCGATGGGCTGGAATGGTTCCCGTTTCGAAGAATTCCGAGTCACGTTGCCCCATACACGATGAAGTATTTGGACGAGCTTGTGCATCATCTTGCCCAGCACCGAAGAACTTAAAAAGAAGAAGCATTAGTCAGAAAAAATGGTAAGCGCATTCGTGCTTGACATCCTTGTTTTCATCGTATTATCAATTCCACTCTATCTTGCAGTGCGCTTCCTCAAGGGAAAGCCTACTATCGTCAATGTTCTGCTTGTCAACCTCATCACGGGACTCATGTTTAGCTCTTTGAAACAGAGCCTCAGCCTGCTCAAGCTTGCGTTGGGATTATTCCTCATGCTCTGGCTCTATCATGAGATCTTCAGGCTGAAATGGATAAAAGCGGTTTTGGCGTGGGCGCTTCAGATCGCGATAACCATCATTGCGTATGTGATTCTTGTAATACTTCTGGCTATTCTGGGTATCACAACGAATGTGTTGCCGGAATGGACGATTAGAGTTTTTTAGGAGCGATACATTCAATGCTTGATATTTTCCCTCACCAGAAGTTCTCTAAAAACGCGTCAAAGCTTAGATCCTGGGCATATAACTGCCGGATTTGCTCTCTCTGCGGATACACGCTGATCGTCCTATTGAGCTCAAGAGTGCTCTCCAATTCCCTCACCTGCTCTCGAATCTGATCCTGCCGTGTTGGCGTTTCAATATACTGCTCGAGTGTATTAATAAAGGAGTCATCCATGCTCCGGATGTCCCTGATGATGACTGATGTTGGCTCCATATCGAGCTTCGCAAGGATGCGGGTCACGCGTTCGCGCTTCTGCATTCTGATTACTATCGCACTCTCTGTTCTGGATGCATCGCTGATTTGAGCGCTTCCTTCATCATTGCTTCCTACATCGATTGTACTAGCCTTGTCTCGCGTAACCGGTTCACTACTGAGCGCGGTGCGTTTACCGCTTCCAGAGGTTCTGGAGGTGTCAGAATTCGTTGCTCCCTGATCATCAGAGGAATCTGTATTTGAATCAGTATCTGAACTGGCTGAGTCATCAGATCCTACCTGCGCAGTACTACCCCCCTCTTTGTTTACAACAGCGAGCTGGGCACTCACGGGAATCAAGACTATCAGGTGTAATAGTAAAACGCCGATTACGATTTTACAGCTCATCAAACCACCTTGTCAGCTTGACAAAATGAACAGTCTGACTTTTATCAATCTCCACGAGATTCTTTCTCTCCAGATTGTGCAGGGAGCTCGCTAAACTCGATTTTGGCATCTTCGTGATGCGCTCAAGCTCATTCCTCCTTATAGCTCCATGGTTCTGAAGCAAGCACTCAACGACCGTCCGCTCATTGTGCAACAGCGCTTTCATAACATTCTGCTTTTGGGATTTCTTGGGCGTTTTCCGGAGAAGAATGAAACCGGCAAGAGCACATAACACAACAACCACGATGATAACCGTCCATAGCCTGACTTTTGTCGTGCTCTCCTTTACGGGAAGGCTCTCAAACTCATCGACTTCCGGCATCTCGTATGTGTAGTACAGCATTACCTCCTTTGGATTTGCCCATCGTATTGCAACGAATCCATTATGCTCTATCAAGGCAACAGGCTCTGTTGAGGATACAACAGCCAAATCGGGCAAATACACCGTGATGGGTGCTGGCTCACTCGGCATGAAGTTTAACTGCCAAGAGCCGTTGTGCTTCGTTGTCAAGGCTTCAGTCTGGTATGCAATGCTCGCTTCGCGAGTAGTGCCTACTGACAGCTGCAAAGAGTTGCCCTCTTTAGTGTAAAGGCCTCCCTTCACCCTGAGTTGGATTGCATCCTCGGGCAAGGTTATGTTAAACACGCCGGTGCCGTTAACATTAACGATCACAAGCGCATTGCCTGTTTCCTTTACAAATACTGTGTAGTCTAAAGGGAAAGCGGCCGGAATCATTAACAGGAACATCACTGTGATAATATATATTTTCATTTACCATATTCAAGTAGCGGGCTTAATTTAAAGGTTTCTAAAAAAATAAAAAAAGTATTACTTTGCAGTAATCGTTGGTAGGGGAGCAATCCTTGAATTATCTACTGGCTCTGCAGCAAGCGTCAGAGCGGGAAATGTAACATACTGCCCCCATGTAGATCTCATCCCAAAGATGCCCCTGGCTTTCCAATTCCCCTCAGCGTACCTTCCATAGAAAAAATGTTTTCCATAGAAGCCATAAAAGTCTCCCGCATAGTAAATCCCCCATGCTTTCTTCCCAAGGTTATCCTTTCCCGTAAAGTAATTATTGCCGTACACTCCCCACATGACATGACTCCCGGTATAATCCCATAACACAAAGCGATTACGGGGCCGAATTTGGTTTGTAACCGCCGCATAGCCTGGAATCTCATTCGCAAGCCCTTTCACGTCGTCCGCTGATTTCTCTTCCACATCCTGCACAGCCACGGCATCATCCTCCAATGCAATGGGCTCAGCATCAAATGCCGCAACGGGAACAGCAAGCATGAGCGCTGCGAGCACCACTATTTGCAATAACTTCATTGTATCCCTCCATGTTTTAATGGAGTTCTAATGGCATGAACAGTATATAAAGCGGGAATAGAACAACCATGAACAGGGGTGAACAGGAAATACGCACACATAAGATTTTAAAAAATGCAGAGGAATTAAACCCTCCTTGACGAGCAAGGGCCGCTGTTAGAGTGTTAATAAATCCTCATTCCATCAGCGATGTCCGCAGAAACCTCTTCTTTCTCAGTCCGAAGCGGTTTTCCATCAAGGAGAATCTTTTTACCTTTTGTCACCATCACGAGTTTGGAGAACTCTTCGTATTTAATCGCAGACTCATTCGGCTTCTTCCCATCTACACACACAACATCCCCCGGACTGCTCTTAGGCGCTTCAACAAGCGCAAGCGTTTCCTGATCTTCGGATACCGCGGCGAGGAGCATTCCCTTGCTTTCAATACCCCGTAATTTGGCGGGCTTCAGATTTGCGACAATCACGATGTTTTTTCCGGGGAGATCATCTAATGCATAGAATTTCCGAATGCCTGCGACAATCTGGCGATGCTCTGTCCCAAGATCTATTTTGAGCACAACAAGCTTTTCAGCATCTGGATGCGGCTCCACAGAGATGATCTTCGCGACTTTCAACAGGGCAGGAAATACTTCAGCTTCCTTCTTCTCAAACTTATGCATGACTATCTCGGCATTGCGCACGGATCCTGTAAAATTGAAATTGATATCCTCCCAGCGCAGATTTTGCTCGCCCAGCTGTGCCTGGATCTTCTCAGAGAACACAGGAAGAATCGGGCTGATGAGTATGCTGAGATTCCTTGCGAGATTTGCGCACAATCCAAGCACTGGAGCTGCCTCCTCCTTTGACTTCTTCCACGGCTGCTCATCCTGCATGTACTTGTTGCCGATTGCACCCAGGGCAAGGATTTCACGCACTGCCTCGCGGAAGTTATACTCCCTGTACAATTTTTTAATGCGCTCAGTACCCTCATTGAATTGCTTGATCAACGCATCATTCTCCGCAATCTCAGTTATTTTACCCTCATAATTCTTCTGAATGAAACTCAACACCCTATAGCAAAAATTCGCGATGTTTGCGACTAGCTCATTGTTGATCGTATCTGAAAAGTCATCCCATTCAAGATTAATGTCTGAAAGCTTCTTGCTCAAGCCCTTCGCGTAATAAAATCTTAGGTGCTCAGGATTATAGATTTTAAGATAGTCCTCCGCCGTGAACAAACTGCCGCGGCTCTTGCTCATCTTCTCTTCCTTCTGTGTGAGGAAGCCATGCACAATGATATCTTTTGGCAGGTTGAATCCAATGCCCATCAAAGTAGCAGGCCAAAACAAAAAGTGGAAGTAAATGATGTCCTTACCAATGAAATGTATGATCTCTGCCTTGTCTCCCGTCCAATAGTCTTCCGCCTTTAATCCATGCTGCTTACAATAGTTTTCCGTAGACGCGATGTATCCAATCGGGGCATCAAGCCAAACATAATAATATTTGTTCTCCTCGCCCGGAATCTTAAATCCAAAGTACGGGCCGTCTCTTGTGATATCCCAGTCCTCTAATCCATCTTTGATCCAGTTTCTTATGAAATTCACGATCTCCGGCTGAAGATTCTTATTACCTGTTAGCCATGCATCAAGCTTATCAGAAAACGTGCTCAGTTTGAAGAAGTAATGCTCTGACTCTTTTCGCTGAGGGGTTGACTTACAAATGACACAATACGGATCAATGAGATCAACGGTTTTATACGCGGAATTGCACTTCTCGCACACGTCACCATACTGGTCTTCAGCCCCGCACTTCGGACATGTTCCTTTGACATAGCGATCGGGAAGAACACGCTTGCATTTTGGACAGTACGTCTGCTCAATCGTTTTTTTGTAGATGAAGCCATTTTTTTGTAGCGTAAGGAAGAAATGATCAGAAAAGTGCTTGTTTTCAGGAGAATTTGTCGTGTAATAGCTGTCAAATTTAATGTGAAAACGCTGGAAATCAGCGAAGTGCTCCCTATGCACTTTTTCAATAAGCTGCTCGGGAGTGATGCCAAGCTGAGATGCCTTGATCTCAATCGGAGCGCCATGCGTGTCATCCGCGCAGCAGTAAATCACATCCTCACCGATCAGCCGCAGGAATCTTACGAAGATATCCGTCTGGATGTACTCCACTAAATGGCCTATGTGAATCGGGCCATTCGCGTATGGCAATGCGCTCGTGACGAGTATTTTCTTCTTGAAGGGAATCACCCGAATGATGAAAATAATGGTTCTTTTTAAAGGTATTGCGAGAGGTTTAAATAAGCAATCCCATTTTGCTTTTCCATGCATATACGTGATCTGGATGCGCTCATGGAGTCAGATGCGACAATTCTGCTTGATACGAATGCGTTCTATAAATTTGCATTAAGCCCAAGGCACAGGGATTATAATGATTGCATTGATGACCTTGATAACGGCATCTCTCCCCATGAGGCAGAAATGATCGTTGGATTGGAGCAGCACTATCAAGTTAAACTCGCACAACTGCTTATGCGACGAAACACGCTTGTGCTCCCTGAGGTGGAAGATGAACTCCGTGAGAGCATCCACGCGAGAATCCACTCCGCACAAGCACAGTGCAAACGGAAACTTCACCCTGAACTAAGGGAGCTCCTGAAGTCAATCAACTTCACAAACATTCAGCTGCAACGCAATCGCTCTGCAGCTGAGCATGAAAGAAAATACGCGCCGCGGCAACCCGGGACGCATCGCGCAATGGCAATTCTGATATCAGAGCTCAACAAAGCGTATGGTATCGTAGAGGATACACTCAAGAGGACAAGGAGATTAGGGCACGTTGCCCCGGATATTAAGACTCATGCGCGGTATGGATTGTCGACAGACATGCTGATCGTAAGCACGGCCGTATACCATGCGGTCTTTGAACAGGAGCCAGTAATCGTATTCACTCATGACAAAGCTTTAGCATGGGAGTTTGAGAGCGTGTACCGCGTCATCGGATATAATCTTGGACTCATCCACACACCACCCTTCTGCAGGCTCGAGCAATATCCTGTAACCTTCATGGGAGACCAATACGACGGATCCCTGCATCGTTTCGGGACGCAGCTCACGAGCGCTGATATCAAGCGAGCATGGCATAAAACAAGCGTTGCGCTGCCGTTTGCAGTCTATGAGAGATTAGTTGATCTCGCGGAGGCGTGGTATCGGGAGGTTACTGATCGGCCATCCCTTGACACGAAACTTGAAGTCGCAAATGCACAATGCCAATCCATTGCAGAGCGTCTCGACAGATTAGAAACAAGAGTATCTACTCATCGTCCACAGCATCTTCCACTTTCCCTTTCGCCTTCTTCATCTTCTTCGTGATGCCAATCTTTTTCTTGCAGGATTCACATTCAAAAACGTAACTTTTAATGCCATTCCAAGCTTTTCTTATATACTGTGTTGTCGCTTCCCCCGACTTTCCACAATAGGGGCATATGTATTGCACTTCAACCATTAGACTTTCTTCGTGCGGCAGTTTTTGCTCCGTATACCCGCAGCTTGGACAGACATACTCCGTTGCCCGGATCTTGACTTTGCCTTTTTCCACGGGCTTGCCCATCTTTGCTTTTTTGCACTGCGGGCATGTTTTCTTATAGACCCAGGCGATTGCCTTTCCTTTCTCCTCGATCTGCCTGTTCGTAAAATAAATGCATTCCGACGTTGATTCCGGGAATCGCAATACCATACTCGAACTGTAAAAATAGGGGTATAAAAATGTTGCGGCTATTTATTGCCTTCCCACTCCTCATGAAAACGGTCAAGGTATATCTGCATAAACGCGTGACGGTCTTCCGCCATTCTTCGCGCTGATTCCGTATTCATGCGGTCTTTAAGCAGAAGCAGCTTTTCATGGAAATGGCCAATGACTGTATTAGCCCCTTTTTTGTACGCCTCGGCACTTGCATGCATCTCTGGATGATATCCTGGATCGTGCATCGGCATTCCTTTATGGCCACCGTACGCAAATGTGCGTCCAATACCAATTGCACCGATCGCGTCCAGGCGATCAGCATCCTGCACGACTTTGCCTTCAATCGATTTCATGGGAGTCGCGACCCCGGCGCCCTTGAATGATATTCCTGCTACAATGTCACATACATGGACGATAACCGGCTCCTCAACATTGAGGGAGGTAAGCCATTCGCGAGCGACTCTTGGCCCAACGGACTCATCACCGCCATGAAATTTATAGTCGGCGATGTCATGAAGCAGCGCCGCGAGCTCAACGATGTAGGGATCAGCTTGCTCTTGCTCCGCGAGAACGAGCGCTATATTGACGACACGCTGAATATGCCACCAGTCATGGCCTGAACCTTCGCCTTCGAATTTGCTTCGCACATGAGCTCGTGTTTTTTCAATGACGGCATTCATGTGTTGTATCAAATCGAACTCATTAATAAATATTCGGTGCAACACTTCACACGCGGCGAACGCATCACAATAATTGATATAAAGCGGAGAAGAACTCAAAACTGATGACAAGCATCATTCTGCCGAATGCACGCGTCGACACGAGAACATATCCCGTGATCTATCTCGCGGGGCCAATAACCGGTGCTCCACCATGGCAAGATGAGGCAATGAGGTATCTCATCGGAAGAGATCGGGACTTATTCGTCGTTTCACCCAGGAGACAACTCGCACCTGATTTAAGCAAGGAAGTTGTTGAAGCTCCCCTGGACGGCTTTCCAAACCAACGCATTTGGGAGCGTCATTATATGGCGCACGCTGCAAAATATGGGGCGATAATGTTCTGGCTTCCAGGTGAGCAGGAACACACATGCACGAGGCCGTATGCCTCCATGACGCGGTTTGAACTGGGTCAATGGCTCGAAAAGTACAGATGCAATCCGGACATTCACATGTGCATTGGAACGGATGGGAAGTTCTCAGAATGGGACACGATCATACAGGATTTCTCTCGTGACGCTCCACAGCTCCGCATCTTTGAAACACTTGAGGCAACGTGCAAGGAAGCGTTAGGGATAATACAGTCTCAGAAGAAATCACACACACGTAGGTAACTCCTCGGGCTTCTCTTGAGCATCTATCAGTTCATAGGACCATGTATTCAAGGGGCGCTCTTCAATAACGGCCTTCATATTTCCTGGAGCCTCCTCAAGAATCACTAACCCACCAACGCACAGCGTCAATAAAACGATAATAACAAAGAGTTTCATGGCTGTGCGAAGTGCTTGACGCTTTAATAAAACATAGGTTTTTCAAATGTAAGCGCCTTTTCCTTCGTATGACGTATTACGATTCGATTGCAGCGGGGTATAACAAGCTCCATAAGGACGAGCAAACGAAAAAGCTCACGATCATACAGAGATGGATCCGGCCAAAGCCCGCAGAGAAACTTTTGGACGTGGGGTGCGGAACGGGGATTTCAACCACGCCTTGGAACTGCGAACGATACGGCATTGATCCTGCTCAAGGAATGCTTGACCTGGCTGCTGTTGGGCCGGTATACAGAAAAGCATATGCAGAAGAAATACCATTTCACGATAAATATTTTGATTATGTGATCTCTCTCACATGCGCGCAGAATTTTGATGATGTTGATCAAGCCATCGGTGAGATCCATCGCGTGGCCAAGAAAATCGTAGCCCTCTCCTTTCTGAAAAAGAGCAATAAAAAACGGGAGATTCTGGAAGCGATAAAGAAACGCTTCACTATCCTTCAGGAGCTTGAGGAAGACAAGGATTGTATGCTGCTATTGGAAAAAGCTTAAATAGCGACCTGCTTAGGATATATAAATGCCGGATGAGGATGAAGAGCTCAAGCATCTTGATGAGCTCTTCCAGCCAGAGCAAGCGCAAGAGACTTCTGTTCCTGAGACAGATGAGCCTCTCGGGGATATTCTCCCTGAAGTGCACAGGATTCCTGAAAAGGTTCCTGAACCCAAAGAGGATGATGAGAGCATTGACGCGCTGTTTAGCGAAATTGAGCATCCTAAGCCTGAACTTCTTGAGGACCAGACGAAGCTGATTGAGGATCATAGTAAGCCAACATAGCTTCCATATTCTCTATGTTCGAATAGCTCTATCGAAACATTTATAAATGAACAAATAGTTTACTACTCCACAATAACTATATTATGTGGGGGTCAGCATGAAACGGTTCCTGTTCATCTTTGTTGCATTCATTCTCTCAATCAATATCGCGCTTGCCGCGAACAGCGTCACAGACACGCTGCACGAAGGCGAGATTGAAACATATGATCTGGAGGGAACAGCTTACATGGTCGTTGTGAATTCCGTCAATGAAGCGACGCCCCACACCGCGAACTTCATCGTCAATGGCCAGTCAACGACAGACCTTGAGGATGAGCAGTCATTCAAATTCTTTGACGACAGCAGCATCCGTGTGAAATCATTCAGCCTCAACGCGACAGACCCGAACAATGACGCGGTCACATTCGAGCTCAGGCTCAACAGGGCTCCAACGATCAACATTCCGCTGAGCAGAACGCTCATTGAGGGTGATGCAACCACATTGAATCTCACGCAGTTTTCAAGTGATCCGGATGGAGACACACTTGCGTTCATTGTACTCTCTGAAAACACGAGCGCAGTTGACTGCGATATCTCATCTGGTACGCTCACCGCGCAGGCGCACACAGGTTTTGTCGGAAACAGTCCATGCACGATAGAGGTCAGCGACAGCCCGAGCAATTCTGCGCAGCCAAAAACTGCAAATGACACGATTACGTTCATCGTTCAGGCAAAGGACTTCTCATTCGGAGTGCCCAGCCTGCTTAATGTCGGCAATGCATTCGCGGGCAAAACGGTATCTCAAACATACACGATCACAAACCAGGGCAACATGCCATTAACGAATATCAATGTCACCCATTCCATCGACGCAGCGTATCAGGCAACCATCAGCATAGGCAACGTCACGCAGCTTGATCCCGGCAGATCAGCAACCGCCACACTCACACTCACCATCCCCAAAAACGAGCGCAACGGCCAGCGCACGATTGGCAGTATTCAGTATCGCGCGGTCAATAATGCTTCAGCATCAAGTGCCGTGCAGATCAACGTCGAAGGCCGCCTCCGGATTTCTCAGCTTGATGTTGTTGTGGACACGGAGAAAGATGATGACGTTAAGGATGGAGACCTCATCAGCGAAGACGCGGAGCCGTTTGACAAAGTGAAGTTTGACGTTGAAGTCGAGAACCTGTTCTCAACCGCAGATGACATTAAGATTAAGGATGTCAAAGTGGAGATCACGATAAACGAGATTGATGACGGGAGAGACCTCGACGATGAAACAGCGGAGAAAAATCTCGACCCGAGCGATGAAGAAACATTCTCGCTCACGTTTGACATGCCGAGAGACACAAAAGACGACACGTATGATACCGAAATCAAGGTTACAGGAAAAGACGATGACGGGGTGAAGCACAGCGTGACATGGAACGTGAAGCTCAGGCTCAGGAAAAAAGCCCAGGATCTGCGCTTTTTCGACGTGAGGTTAAACCCCTCAACCATCGAGTGCGGAGGATCTGTATTGCTCAGCTTCGAACTTGTGAACCTCGGCCGCGATCAGGAAGAACAGGTGAAATTCAGCGTTGAAAACAGCGACCTCAACATCGCGATTCGCCAAAACACGATCGTCCTGGACGAAGATCCGGATGACAACAGTGTTGCGAAGAGTTATCGCATTCAGATTCCAGAGGATATCCCGACAGGAACATATCCCATAGAGCTCAAGGCGTTTTTCAGGAGCACAATCCTTGATGACCTCCAAAAAGTTAACCTGCAGGTCACGTGCGGAACTCAGTCAATAGTTCAAAGAAACCAAACGCAGCCCGTTCAGAATGTTCCCAAAGTCACTTCGCAGTTTAATCAGACCGTGCAAAAAGATGTAAAGCAGCCCACGGCCATCACCATAACGCAGGCACCCAATATGCTCGTCTATCTCGTCGCTGGCAACGTCCTGCTCCTTGTTATTGTTATTCTTCTCGCAGCCAGGTATTTGACACGAACAGAGTGAGGGGACTCCTGCGCGGAAAGCTTAGCCTCTCGGGTATATCTCTTGCATCTTCATAATCTTTTACTACAAGAAGGTATAACCTCTTGTCATGTTGAGCAGTGATAGAAACGACCCGGGGCGTTATGCACGAAGGTTGACGCTCTTTATTGACAGCAATATGCGCCGATTACTCCGCAAAAATGAAAAGAAGTATAACTGGTTTTGCGTGAAATATTCTGTTGCGAAAAACGCGATTTTGCCTTTTTTACCTTTCTTTATAAGCAAAGCTGTCACATCCGAGTTTCAGTTATTTCGTTTTTATCGACGGTTATTTGTGTTGTCCCAACAGGATACTCACTACTATTTTTGGTTCTCAAACATATACTTCATCGCCCATAAAAGTATATAAATAAGCCGTGTACTATGTACTCCTGTTAAGTGTTAATCACACCACAATAACATCAAAAATTTGTTGTTGAATAGTAAAGACAGGGAAAATAGGTTGTAACAGAAGGGGGGCTTAGCGGAGAATCGCTTAGATCCTTAGATCACGCTATCGCATAGTAGCGGTAGCTCTCACAGTCATCCAATGACAGCAACGGTAAACCGGACTGCCGGGAAGTTGCAATTTGATCCAAGAGAAGCGCTACTTGGATTGAGCAAATTTTCCCGGTGCAACAGTGTGCCGTTGTTCAGCGGTTGCTTCAGCAATGAAGTGACTGCGGCCATGAAAAATTCATGGCGGCGATTGGACCTTCCTTTCATGGAACTAATCGCTAGAGTAAGTATAGAACGGAGGTAGAGCACATGAAAAGACTATTAACCCTTATATTGGTGATAGCCTTAGCTCTTCCAGCAGCCCTCGCAGTGGATGTTGGAACGGGCATCGGTGTGGACATCACGCCGGAAGAGTTTGAGCCTTTAATCTGGATGTGTGACCACCGCATTGTCACCGATGACAATGTCGAATGGGGACGCGTTTCAAATCCGGGGGACAGACTCATAGAGAGACAAAACAACTACGCTTTTGAAGGAGAGCAGATTTCCTGGCTAGTCCTCGTAATGGACAAGAACGGAATCGAGAAGATCGAAGATGTCTTCGGAACGCTTGGCGACACACAGGGCGCTGGTAACGACATTGAAGTGAACTGCGATGAGAGCAGCTACAACCGAATCAAAGAGAGTTGTAACGCACGCATCCTTGAAGAGGAACTTACCGAGTTCGACGCAGACACTATGCGATACTACGACTGCACTCTGACTGTTGAAACAGTTGAGAGCATGTACGGAGAATATTGGGTCACGATTGAGGTTACAGACCTTGATGGCCTTTCTGGAACGATGGACGAGAACGAATACTGGTTCTTCAACCCAACAATTGCTCTTGCGATTGATGGCGAGCTTGTATTCGAAGACGTCAGACCGGGAACGGTCAGCTACTCTGAGACGCTATTAGTTGGCAACGATGCGGATGACGGATCTGGCGTATTGCTGGACATGTTCATCGCGGGAACCGACTTTTACGACTCAGCAAGCTCAGGAGCAAAGTGCCCAACGACAAACCAGCTTCAGTTAAATGGTCCAGGTTCTGATGGAAAAGTAGGAACTGATGACGACACTGGTTTTAGGTACTTCGCAACGAGCGGCGCGTACAGCACGCAGTTCGACCAGGAGGATGACGCGGGCTTATTCGATCCATTCACCCCACGAGACGTTGATGCAGAAGGATATGTAAATATCCAGTATGGCGACCATTTCGATAAGTCGGCGTATTACGAGGCTGAAATTATGCAGCCACAAGTGCAGCCGATGCCCCCATACTATGGTGGAAACGTCCTTGCACCAGGAGCTGAGATGGCTATAACATTCAAGTTGAGCCTCCCAGAGCCATGCAACGGAAACTTCGACACCGGAAGCCTGTACTTCTTCGGTGAAGCTGTTTAAGTTGAGCCACAACGGGGCGCAAGCCCCATTTTTATTTTTTTTATTAACCATGACACCACAAGGGGGTATCCTGTAATGAAAAAAATCATGATCGTAAGTTTTCTCTTTATGTTCCTATTTGCGTTTTCTGTATCAGCGGTAAGGCTTATTTGTCTCACAGAGGGTCAAGGTGTTCCTCCCGACAATCCTAGATATGTCTGCGACCACACGCTCTGCCAAGTGTGCACGACAGATAGTTACTTTCCAACAAATCCAACACTTTGTGCCGATGAGCCCGGATGCACATACCTCAATAGCACAGGCGGCGGGGGAATAGACTTAGAGCCCCCCGTTCCCGTCATCAACAGCCCTCCAATGGATTCTATCCATAGCGAAAGTCTTATTCTCCTTGGAGTCAGCGTGAATGAGCTCGCGGATATATTTTACAAAGACAACCTTGATGACCGCGCGTCATTTGTCCGGCTCTGCCAGAACTCGCTCGGATGCGGCAAAAACATACGATTTCATGAAGGTTTTAACAGTCTTCTTGTAAAAGCGCGAGATCACAGTGGCAACGAAGGATTTACAATGGTGAACTTCACTGTAGACACGAAGCCTCC
>CAZHJH010000021.1:6979-15887 GCA_964533475.1 uncultured Methanosarcinales archaeon | reverse complement strand
TACTCTGATTGAATTTTTTCTTAGGAGCAGTTTCCTTAAGTTTCTTAAGCGTTTCCTGAATGGTCTTTTTATCCATGCTACCCTCCTATCTTATAGATAGTCTACGGGATTACTTAAGGCGGGGAGTGTTGAGGCATTTATAAACGTTGTTGTTTTGGGATTTCACGATTGTTATACCGTTCCTTCGCAGATAAGTTTATATAGGTATCTGTTCAGAATTGATAAAGCGGTGAATCAGGGAGTATCGTAAAAAGAGGTACACGGTGAATCTTAGGCTTTTTGTGTTTCTGCTTATCTCGCTATCACTACTTTTCTTGGTAGCATGCCAAGGTTCTGTTTACTCTCGTATGAGCGGTAAGACAGGTTTGGCGTTTTTTCCAGGCCCTTCCGGTTCTAATGTGTATTGTGAGGATCCTGATGATTCGAGAACGTATCCATATTGGGATCCTTCTTTTGTTCCATTGGCAAAGGAATCATTTAAGCGCACCACGACAGTCACAGGCATTCATTATCAGCAGCCTGGAATCATGATTTCAAGAGGAGACCGATGCATTCAGCCGGGTGATGTGTTTCTCTCTGATCCTGGAGAAATAAGTAGGGGGGCAAAAGTTGGCGCACTTGTTGAATATTTCTGTCAGGATAATCTTATCGTGAATCATTGGAATGTGGATTGTGGCGCTATGCTCAATAATCCTCTAATGTATTGTAAAGGCGGGGGGTGTACGGACGAGCGTATGTGCGGTGATAGTATCTGTCAAATAAGGGAATTCGAAGAGTGCTCCCAGGACTGCGTTCCGAATCAGCACACCTTTATAATTGGTGAATATACCCAAGGCGACTCTATTGACATTAGTGTAGATGGTATTCCATATCATATCGAAATTATTCACGTTTTTGTGGATACGAGCGTTGGTTTCAAAGTGACAAGAATGACCGACTCACGGTCTCGTTCCTTTTTCTTTTTCATAACCTTCCCGAATGCTGACTTTTATTGTCACTCCGATACGCTACTTCAAATATCGGTTTGTGTTTCCTCATTCATCGACACAGATCCAAGATCATTCAATTTCGGAATTTTACCATATGCCCCCATGTGCGGAAACGGGAAAGTGGAGTATGGTGAATCTTGTGATGACGGAAATACAATTAATGGTGATGGGTGTGGGTGGGAAGGAAAATGTAAGCACTATATAGAATTCGCTCCCTCTGATGAAATATACCTCACACAAACTCAAAAGCATGGGCTTCCCTCGATACGATTCGATGTCGTTAAGGGATCGAATTCTGGAAAGGTATTTTATTTTGATTACTTGCTTCCAGAAGATATTACCTCTGGATTATTTGCTGAGAATATTGGTGAGACTTATTCAATATTTATTGCGCCACTGAGCGAATTTAGTAGATGGGAAATACAGGATATTGTCGGCGAAAATAACATCCCAAAAGATTACCTTGGATCGCCTATGCCGGTAATTCGCATCGGGGGATTTGATAAAGTAAAATACACGCGAATATATAACAGAGACCTCACAGAGCTGCCGAACCTCCCTCGAGGGGTTTCCTCTGTCTTGGATATTGAGCAAGAATATGACTTTTTAAAATTAAATGATCAGTTTCTTTTGAACCAAGAGAACAGACACGGATTTAAAATTCGTAATGGAAGATATCCAAGCTCCGGAACATTGTACTATGCTTTCCAGCACGATTCAGGATTAATTGTGAGTGGCCCAATCAGCAGCGGTGAGGATGCACGATCAGAACTGCGCAGAAGATTTGCATTTCCAATTGCCACTCTTGAAGGGAATGATGCTACGGTAACAGCTGACGTTGTGGTAGATGCATTACAAGCAATACCTGAAAAGCTTTATCCCTTCTTGAAGGGCATAAGGACGATGGATGCGGGTTGGATGCTTTGGGCCGATTACAACGTAGGGGCAGGCATCAATTCGGACTGGAATCCAGAACCGCATGTTTTCTCAGGAGATGACCAAATGGTTCAATATAATGATTTTGGGGCGTCAAGGTATGTGCTAGTTCATGAATTTGGGCATGTCTTGGACGTACATTATTTTGTGGATGAGGCAGACAACGAATACTACCATCCCCCATATAATTTCGAGCACTATAAACTGGCATATAGTCCTCCATGGGAACGCTTAGATACAAGTAGTACCTTCTATGATTTCTCTTTTTTGTCGCCGACATTTTTTAATTTGAATAATAACAATGTAGTTAACAATGCAGGTGATTTTGTAAGCGGTTATGCAGGTACAAACGAATACGAAGATTTTGCGGAAACATTCTATGAATATCTACTCGATTGCCCAAGATTCAAAAGTAGACTTCTCGATTCAGACGTCCTTCGAAGCAAGTATAATTTTTTCCGCGATGAAATGTTTGACGGGGAGGAATGTGATGTCGTAAGACCAGCTTCTTTGCAGCGTGCGGTTATGGCAGCCCCAACGGAGCAATTGACCGAGGAACAAAAGAACGTCAAACGATAATACCTTACATCGAAATTTATTTGAATTATGCGACACCCAAACTCCTTTTAATCTTAGTAGGATCTATTGTACAACTTTTTCAATTGGATTAGTAAAAACTATATCTAAGAATTCGTCACGTTAGTGACTTTCTCGATTCATGATGGTTATGCGGGTTTGATACAGATAAGTTTATATATTAAATTCATGCTATACGGTTATTCGTTATTAAAAGAGGTGTGTTCATGCGCTTCAATAGAATAGTTCTGTTTACTATACTCAGTGCTTTTGTTCTTGTGTTGGTCGCGTGCCAAGGTTCGGTGTATTCTCGGATGAGCGGTAAGACGGGGCTAGCATATGCTAGTATAGAATCCTGCACCGATATTGACAACACATTCAAAGATAGCCAGTGGAATCCTGAGTCGTATTTGCTCGGAACTTATGTGGAACAAGCAGGCATTCGATATCCAGATAAGTGTTTGGGAACAAAACTCCTTGAGCAGTATTGTGATGGTGGGCCCCGACAGAGGGAGGTGCAGTGCTCTAGTGGATATGTATGCAAAACCAACGCCTGCACCTCAACGTATGAGACGTCTAGTGTCCAAGTTATGCCCCAGAATTTCAAGTCTGTTGTAAACGATCCCCAGTATCCTACCTCATATTCCAGCGGTGCTGCTGCGTGTTCTTCAATTAGCAAGCAGTGCCAGACACTTCTAGTAAGTTGTCATAACATCTTCAATCCCCAAACCGGTCAAAATTATCCAATGCGCTGGGGGGTCAGCATACGCTCATGCGCAGATCCGTCCTCGAATTATCCATCATCCTGCGTTTACGCGGCAGACTGCGCTCCGCCAATCATCCCTACCGGATACGTCCTCATGAGCAGTTGGGAGCCTGCAGGGAGCAATCGGCTAAGCGTCAGTGGAACTTTTTCCACAGGGGCTGCCGCCTGCCAATCCATTGGACAGTCATGCAGCCGGATACAAATCAATTGCAGAAATTATGCCGCTAGCGGTGATACGTGGTTTGTCAGCCAATTGAGGAATTGCCAAAGTGCATTTACAACGCCGGAGTGCATCTATGCTGCTGAATGCGGAAACCCGTGCGGAAATGGACTCCCAGATCCAAATGAAGAATGTGATGATACTAATCGAGCCAGCGGAGACGGGTGCAGCAATATGTGCAAAACTGAGTTTCAAACTCTTCTAAACGGGCTTTCTGGATCGTACGCCTGGGGCCAGGTGCCTGTTGGCGATGTTGTTGTGCATGTTGTTGGGAAGGATTTGAACTTAGACGGTACACTTGACACGCTCCCCGCCGGATTAGCGCTTGAAATCTACAGAAAACCAAGCACTGCCGCCCAATACACCTTACTTGGTGAAGCGGTGCAATTGCCGGATGGCGGGTATGCGTTCCTTGATAGGAAGCAGACCTCCAATTTCGTCAAGGGTACCCGTTATGTCTACATGGCCAAGATAAGAGGAAACTCTGTTTCTTCAACTGAACAAAGCTTGGTGTATTGCAATTATTATGAGGGAGCCAACTCTGGATGCCCCGCGGGATCACAATGTCTTGAATCCCGGTGCAGTAAAGCCACATACAATCTCTGCGTCAAGGCGGGCGACATTCAGAACAAAGTGCCATTCTGCTTGACAACACCAACATCCACGTGCGGAAAGGCAGCAGGGATGTTTGGGTCGACGGCCTGCACCCAAGGATGCCTTGCCGGGTATTGCCTGGAAAGTAATTGCAATATTGAGACGGGAATTGGTTGTTCTTAATTTTTTCTTCTTATTTTTCCAAATATTTATTTGCCCGTATTTTCTCTGCATTTCTATTGAATACCCCGCGATGCTACTTTCGCCGCTGGTTCAATCTCTCCCTCAATAAAGAGTCTCTTCCACAGCGCATAATGAAAAAGCGTGTTGATCATGAATGATCTTCTTTGCCCTTGGCGATGTTTTTCCAATATTTGCGTTGCGAACTCTGCATTGATCTCAGGGCTCTTCCTCAGATCCTTGAACACATCTTGCACTACAGGGTGGAGCTCATGCTCAAACCAATCGCCTATTGGCGCAGACATCCATCTCTTTGGCTTATACACGATATCGGGAGGGAGCAGTTTTTCGGCAATTATTTTTTTAAAGAAATATTTTTTCTCAGTTTTCCTTATTCCTATGCGGGTCTTCCAATACCACGGAAGACTATTCACCTTTTCAAGAATGCGCAGTGCTTTGAAGGGCGTGAGAAGCCGAAGCGAATGTGCGTTGCATATGCATCGGGCTATGGTGTATGTCTCTCGGTGGCTGCCGAATAAATCCGTGTCGAGCTGTATCGCCCTATTAATGATAGAGCCCCGCTTCATATCAAACGTTTCCGCCTTATCAATGGTTTTTTTCCAGTCAGGACACTGCCCAGTAAGATGCTCGCACATTGCATCATCAGCTCTTCGATATTGACTGAGATAGAATGTTGGAAGGAACTGTTTCTTGAATGCTCTTCCGGCTATCATTTTTTTCACAATCCCGTATGTGTACGAGCCGTAAGGCGTGTCGCACCCTGCTCCGAGAAATAGTGATCGGCCGTGCTTTGCTGCTTCGTTCGCAAGTTCAAAATAGGGAATGCTCTCGTAATTTGAAGCAGGCGCATCATAATACCAATTGAGAAGAGGAGATTGAAGATATGTGGAATATTTTACTCTTCTCACATAGTGCTGTGTGTCAAACTCGCGCGCGAGCCTTTCCGCATCACGCTCTTCTTGAGAATCGTCTTGAAACGTCACGAAAATTGTTGAGATCTTACGGTCTGTCTGCTTGCGCATAAGCGCTACGAGCGCAGCAGAATCTACACCACCGCTAAAACCAACACATGGGGCTCTTACTTCCGCCAACTTCCTCTCAACAGACTCTTCAATGTCTCTCATAAATTCTGTACGGAATGCTCGATTAACCCTTCTTGAGGAATATTGGGGAGGGGGCATCATTATTTCTCTGATTCCCTGCGGGGTAGATTCAAGATAGCTCCGAGGTCGCGCTTGCTTAACGCCTTGCACAAGCGTTTCTGGTCGAATCACATATCCTAATGATAAAAACTCCTGCAGACATGATTTATTGATGGCTTTTGGAATTTTATGTTGTTCAAAAAATATGAGAACAGATTTCATCGTAGAACTCATGATACGGCCACGCTTTTCATAAAAGAGAGGGCGCAGTGCAGTTCCCTCATCCCCCCATAAGAAAATTCGACCATGTTTTTTTTCGTATATGGCACAATAGACATCCATATCAATCTCTTGCATGAATGCATAACCTGTCTTCATAAATCCTTCAAGAACTGCTTTTGCAGGATTTGGATTGCGTTTTGACAAAATGATTCTATTAACAGGCGATACATGGCCAATGAGCACGCAGTAAAAATTGTCATCCTCATGGGTCGCAATTGTTGACTCGCCTTTGCCCGTGGATGCAAAAATCGCCATGTTATCATGGATGAAGACTGTTTTCGGCTGTTTTGGGAGAAAACTGTGCACAGAATTAATATCCGCTTCCTTCACAATTTTTTTATCGCTTATGAGCGCCGTTATCACGTCCATTTCCAATCCCACATCACCCATGTTTATTAAACTTGAGCCGGATTCAACCTCTCACATTTATAAACTCCATTATCTCTTTTTCCGTATGCGCGAATCAGATCTCATGCCTAACGCTTCGGAAATCGAATTCAAGCCAGCATTTGTTGAACGGTATTCTCAGCTCACAGACTTTGAAGCGTTCAAAACGTGCTCATTAAGTTTTCCGCGCCGCTCTGTTCGCATCAACACACTCAAGAAAACCGTTACTGAAGTGAAAAAACGGCTTGAAGATCAAGGGTGGAAGCTTGAGCAAATACCTTGGTGCAAAGAAGGATTCTGGGTTGAACATGAAAAAGGAAGAAGGGATATAGGCAATACTCCTGAGCATATGCTGGGCTATTATTATGTGCAGGAGGCAGTTTCTATGATTCCACCCCTTGCTTTGGATCCGCAGCCCGGAGAGATTATACTGGATATGTGCGCATCTCCGGGAAGCAAATCAAGCCAAATCGCGCAGATGATGCAAAATAAGGGATTGCTCATCGCGAACGATTACCAAGGAATTAGACTGGCACCGCTCGGGATTAATCTGCAGCGCATGGGCATTACAAACAGCATTATCACGCTTATGGAAGGACGCTATTTTGAAAAAAGCGGAATTCAGTTTGACCGAATTCTTGTGGATGCGCCTTGCTCTGGCACAGGAACGATACGAAAGTCGATCAAAACTCTCAGAATATGGAATCCGAACGCCATCAAACGTCTTGCGGGCACGCAACGGCAGCTCATCAAAGTGGCGTTTGATATCTTGAAGCCGGGAGGTATTATGGTATACTCCACATGCAGCTGCGAGCCGGAGGAAAATGAAGGCATTATCGATCATCTGCTCAATGAACGCAAAGACGCGGAGCTTATTCCATTCACATTGCCATTAAAGCGCTCTGATCCCATTACCGCATTTGAGAAATACACGTATTCTGAAGAAGTGAGGAAGACGCTCAGATTATGGCCGCAGGATAATAATACGGAAGGTTTTTTTGTTGCGAAGATACGAAAAAATTCATAAGACTCTTTGATTCTCGCTTGGTTTTTCGTTTTACTCAAAGTAATCACTTCTGCGCACCCAACAATCAAGGCTATGTATCTACTCCAGAATAGTAAAGCTTTTAAGCGCCGCACCACCTTTGTCCCACATAACCAAGTATTGGGGGTGTCAAAGAATGTTTAGTAGGAAAATTCTGAGTACAGTGGCGATGCTGCTTTTTGTACTTCCTTGGAGCTTAGCGCTGACTCCGAGTGAGGATAAATTGTACGGCGCGCTAGAGGATCGGTATGGCAGGAGCATGCCCATATCTTATGATGAGGCTACGGCTTTCATCACAACAGATGAAGATGGCCAGTATGTCAAGCCGGAAGGAACGGTAACCCTGTCCTTCAATCAAAATCCCATCGAGCTGCGATACATTCCGTCTCTTACTTTGGCATTCGGGAATGGATATCTTGCCGGAGAAGATGAGTCTGGAAACAAAGCGTACGGGGCTTTTGAGGGAAATCAGTTCATTCTAGTGCTTGAGAGAGGCAACAGCCAGCCATGGGAGGTTGCAGAGAAGCAAATACTTCTTGGCTACTTCACAACGTCACCTGATGGGATCTCTTCGGGAAACTGGAAAGCATACGAGTTTTTCACAGGGGCGCAGGTTAACGGAAGCTTGATCATCCTTCCCTAACAATAAAAACTTATTATTTTTTCTTTTATTATCTGGTTTCTCGAATATGAATTTTAAACGTGGTTTTTGTTAGGCGTCACGGCCGAGTAAAAGAATATGAACTTACTCCACCGTCACCGTCGCCTTGAACTTCATGATCGTGTCAATGCATTCAAACGTTCCCAGATGCGGGAATGTCGCGTCAAACTCCTCACCCGGCATCATTCTTGGGCTTGTCATGTAGCCGTCCTGAGTCTTGCATCGCACAATATGGGGAATACCGCGCTCATCATCATTGCTGAATGTGATAGTCTGCCCTGCCCGGATTGTTAACGCGTTGGGTTCAATAGCTGAGGAGAGAATCTGGGCTTTTCCCGCAGGGGGATTGTCCTCGGACTCCTGAATCGCGGGCGGCTGCTCATTCACTATGGGCTGCTGCGGTATTACAGGCGCTGGATCTGCCTGCTGTTCGCTGCATGCAACAAGTAGCAAGACCGCGAATATACATAGTATCATCACTTTCATACGAAAAACCTCCATAATAGAATGAACAAGTCCACATGCGCTTTTAAATATTACCCCTTTTCTTATAATAACTAGTATACTGGTGCCTTCAGAGGGAGTATTCTTTAAATATTAGCCTCCTTTACAAAGGGGTATGCCAAAAAAAAAGAAGGTATCATGCAGGCACTGCGAGGCATGCGGCGCTCCCCTCGTTGACCTGGACCATATGTGCAAGAAATGCGGAGCAACATGCGAGCCTAAAGATAAAGGGAGATTTGACGAGTACGGCACATCTCAGTAAGCTTTAAATAAGCAGTTCCTCTGCGGCAGCATATGCAAGGAATAAAAACACTTCGCGACTATGACTTCAAGGATAAACGGGTTCTCATACGCGCGGATTTCAACGTCACGATAAAAAACGGAAAGATTACAGACGCAACGAGGATCAAAGCTGTCCTTCCCACATTAGAGGATCTCCTCAAGCGAGGGGCTAAACAACTCATCATCATGAGCCATCTTGGCAGGCCGGAGGGAAAACCAGATCCTGAATCATCGCTCAGACCGGTTTCAGTTGCGTTACAAGAGCTTATGAAAAGGAATGTCGCGTTTTGTGAAGACTGCATTGGCTATGCGCTGCCTGCTGA
>CAZHJH010000021.1:0-6969 GCA_964533475.1 uncultured Methanosarcinales archaeon | reverse complement strand
TAGAAAATGTGCGGTTCCATCCTGAAGAGAACAGCAAAAATGAGGAAGAGCGCAAGGCATTCGCAAAAAAGCTCGCGCACAGCGCGCAGGCACATTTCTATGTCAATGACGCGTTCGGATCCTCGCATCGCAAACACGCATCTGTGTATGACATCGTGAAAGAACTGCCGAGTTGCGTTGGCCTGCTCATGGAAAAGGAAGTTGAGTATCTGCAACGCTTCATTTCGCCTTCAGGAACCAGTGTCGCGATCCTTGGCGGCGCAAAAATCGAGGACAAAATTGACATGATCCTAGGCCTCGCACAAAAATACACTGCAGTGATCATTGGGGGGGGCATGGTGTTTACGTTCTACAGAGCACAGGGGCTCTCCATAGGCACATCCATGGTCAATTCTGAAAAAATCAAAGACGTGCAAACGCTGCTGTCTAACCAGGTATATGCGTCAAAGATACTGCTCCCGCAGCAGGTTGTAGTCACTTCATTGAAAGATCCGAAGAAAAAACTCAAGTCACTCACACCCGCGGATTATAGCACTCCTCAGATTGTCATGAACAATGCCATCCCTGAAGGCATGATTGGACTTGACGTGTATCCAGACCAGAAGTCTCTCGACGCGATCGCGCATGCCGACACAATATACTGGAATGGTCCATTTGGCGTGTTTGAAGTTCCTGACTTTATGAAGGGAACTGCAATGGTTGTCGATGCGATTTCCCGTAACCAAAGAGCCAATGTTGTAGCAGGCGGAGGAGATACGCTTGACGCGCTCGCAAAGCTGAAAAAAGAGCTTCCCATATCCACGGGAGGGGGAGCCTCTTCAGACCTCATTCTCTTCGGAGACCTTCCCGCGCTCAAAATCCTTCGCGCTTAAGACGGATTGTTGATGCAAGGCATTGTGAAGCAACCATGACGATCTCGTCGAACAGGGCCGCAAGCTGCCGCTGCTCTTTCTTCTCATCCCAGCGCGCTGTCTTAGCCTGCAACTCCCTTTCCCGCGCCTCAAGCTGAGACAACGTATTCCGTAATTCATTCACGAGTGTGGTTGCTTCCTGGGACGCAATCCACTCCTCAATCTCACTCATCTTGCGCAACGTCTCAATCAATTTCAAACGCTGCGTGCGCAACCGCTCAACATCAAACTGCTCAAGCTGAGACGCAATGCGCTCCCGCTTTTTATCCTTCAACTCAAGCTTCTGGTCTCGGACTTGAATGCTTAACTTTACCAACATCTCCGCAATCTTGAGCTGCTCATCATCCTGCAATGCATGCACTGGGTCTTGGAGATATGCGGTGATAACATCGGGTTCGAGTGTCACACGCTCATACTTTTTCAGCGCGGGCTCGATGTGAGAAAACCATGTGGAGATTTCCTGTGCAATGCGCTCATATGTTTTTTGCAACGTATTCCGCGCTTCGCTTTTCTGCTTGATTTCCTCATACTCCCGCTCACGCATCTTATGCTGAATCAACTGTTGCATATCCCGCATCTGCCCGTCAATGTGATGCTTCTCCTTCACAGCTTTTTCGCGCTCCCTGCGCTGCTCCAGCATACGCTTGCCAACGTGAGTAGCACGATGAATCTTCTCTCGAATCTGCTCGATCTCAGGATGGGACTCCGCGAGTGTGTGCGAAAGCCGCTCGACAATTCGCTCCATATTCCGTATTTCAATCGCGATGTCCTTTGCCTCATTCGCAAAAAACTCCTGAAGGATAGAGTACGAGCGCACAGAGCTTTTACTGAATTGCTCGAGCCTTTGGGGGAACGAACGGCAATACTCCTGAGCAGCTTCGATCTCTGCGGGAATATCAATCTTCAGTATTAACAGCCTCACCGCGCGGATATATGTCTCACGGTTCCCCTGCATATACTGCATGGCCCGCTCCGGTATGTTGGGATTACGAAGGCGTGCGTGCTCCAGTGCAAGTATTTTTTCCTGCATACCTGATTTTACCGCTGCAAGGTCCTGATTTGCTTTTTCAATATGCTCGCGAAATTTGGCTTCATGCGCCTGTTGCTTGTTTGCGAGTGCGTCATCAAGCTCGCTGAGCGATACTTCCAGAGTGGGATACTGGCGTTTCCGTAACATGTTCCGAATCCATGAGAGCATACCCCTGGATGAATATGCGAAGTTTCTTAAAGATTGTGGAATTTGAGATTACATGCACCCAAAAAAATTGAAAAAGCTGAAAGAGAAAAAACTCGCTCATCACACCATTGAGGAACTTTTTCAGCGGGCCGAGCATGATGCAAAGCGCGCGAATGAGTATGTGCGCAAGGCGCGCAACCTCATGATGAAATACAAGATCAGGCCAGCGCGAGCCCTTAAGAGAAAATTCTGCAAACATTGTTACGCGTTTTTGAAACCAGGAGTCACGGTGAGAATACGCACACGACCGGGGCATGTGGTGTATTTCTGCTTGGCATGCAAGAAATTTATGAGGTTTCCGTTTTCTAAAAGAAAAGTTACCTCGGCCGATTCAGGTACTCGCTAATTTCTCCAGCAGCAGCTCTCAGCTCAAACTTACCCAATACTCTTCTTAGCTCAGCGAATGAAGTCCTGCCTCTCAGAACCTCTGCTATCCCTTCAACATAGAGGCTTCGCATTCCTCCAGCGCCTGCAAGTTGGCGAAGGACAATGAACGAGTCATTGTTTAGAATGGCTTCGCTTAATCCCTCAGAGCCCAGCATAATCTCAGCCATGGCAGCCCTACCTTGGTACCCCTCTTTGAAACAATGCGCGCACCCGGATGGCTTGAAAAGACGGATACCTAGTGTTGCAGTCGGATCATAGGTTATACCCAGATCCCTGAGATTGTTATCCAAGTTGTCGTCCACGGCGCATTCCTGGCAAATCTTTCTGAAGAGCCGTTGCGAGACAACCCCTTTCAATGCTTCGGCGAGTACGCCCCGGTCAACTCCAAGACCATACATCCTTTGAATTGTTTGGATCGCTGTGTTCGCATGCACGGTCCCAAGTACGACGTGGCCCGTGTTTGAAGCGTCCAATGCAATTTTTGCTGACAGCGGATCGCGGATCTCGCCAATCATAATAACATCCGGGTCCTGCTGGAGGAAATGCTCAATATACTCCGCCATTTGATCTGGCTTTGAAGAAATTTGGACCGTGTCTGGGATAATTGCCTCAACAGGATTTTCGAGTGTCATAACCTTTCGGTCTTCCCCATCCTGTTTTTTTAATGCATTAATCATGGTATATAGCGTTTTAGTTTTACCTGATCCGGTTGGACCTGTTACCAGTACAATGCCCTGTGTTATATGTAGCAGTTGCTCAAATCTGCGAAGCGCGTAACTTGAGTATCCAAGCCCCTCAATCTCATAAGATCCCGCTGAGGTATCTAATAAGCGGAGAACAGCCGTCAGACCATGCTTTGAATTAACAATACTGACCCTGACTCGCGTATTCTCCAAATATCTGAATTCATTATCACTAATTTCCTCTGGAACGTGAGTGTCGTCAGCCTTGCTCTCCGAACGAAAATCGAGGTCTCCTCTCTGTGGCTCTTTTGTTGTTGGGTCCAAACCGCTTCGATTGATCAGCGTCATGATAATTTGGCGGCCCCGTTCTTCAGAGTGCGTCCATCTTCCCCTTTGGTAAACACTCGATCTTCTCCAATCTACATGATATTCGATTCCATCAATTGTCATGGTTGGGATCATATGGATGTCACTGACACCTTTGCTTGCGGCGGAAGATACCATTGTCATGATCGAGTGCCATGCGGACGTGTCAGAGCGTTCAGCACCTTCACGGTATTCCCGGAGTGCAGTAACATCGGATAATAATCTTGCCAAATGGCCAAGTTGTTCCGATTCCATACCTATGAAGACGACCTCCTCTGGAATTACACCATATTTATCCAAATTAAGCGTAACAAGAGCGGCATTCGCCAATGATTCAAAGTCGCCACCGGCCTTCACAGACTCCATTGCTATGAGGTATGGATGCTGCAATTCCCCCAGCTTTATTTTCCCCAGGGGGACAATATGAAGCTGGCTCGCCAAAATCCTGTTGTGATGGGCATCCTCCTCATCTATTTGGACCGCAGAGATGATATCATCCAATGAAATGCCAATACTGTGCAAGGTTTTATAGGCAGGCAAGCTATCATTCGCCTTACCGTCAGGGGGTCTTTCACCATACCTCATGCCTATTTCATCCCGTACCCTTGACTTTGCCATACAGAGACAGTCTGAAATCAATTTTTAATGATTCGTATCCTAGAATATGCCTATTTCACACGCTTCTTTAAAAGTTCCATGAGCTTCTGGCCGTCAATCTTGCCGCGGTATTTTGCCATGAGCATGCCCATATACGCTCCAATGGTAAGACCCGGTTTTTCCTTGATGATTTTCTCAATTTCAGCTTCAATATCTGAGGCATCTACGGGCTTATATTGATCAAGATTCACTGCTTTATTCTGCGCACGCGCGGAGAGAATATCGATGATCGCCTCTTTTGTGATTTTCCCTTCATTCAACGCCCCAAGTACTTCATGGAAATCTTTCTCTTTCAACGGTTCCGGATCAATCTTCAATCTCGATTTCATTTCTTTCGGAATTTCGATTAACACAGAAGCGATTTGCGCTGGTTCAAGCTTCGGATATTTTTGCGTCCATTGTTTCAAATCAATCTTCTGCTTGACTATCTCCTGTGCAAGCGCTTCCTGAATACCAAATTCTTCACCGAGCTTCATCGTTTTTTCAGAAATGAGCTCAGGAACTTTGATCTTCGCGATGCGCTCTTTTGTAATACGAACCGGGAGCACATCCGTTTCCGGATACATGCGGGCAGCACCCGGCAAAGGGCGTAAAAATGAAGTAGTGAAATCAGGCTCAGCTTTTCGAACCTCTTTCTCAATTTTCTTTTTTTCACCAACGAGTTTTTGCTGCCGTTGAATTTCGTAATCAATGACTTTCGGCATCGCCCGCAGATCCTGAAATCCCTTGACCTCAGTTCTGTTTCCGCCCTCGATTGAGATATTCACATCCTGGCGAATCGTGCCGAGGCCTCGCTTCACTTTTTCCGTGGAGCGAAGGATCATCCCAATAACTCCCGCGGCTTCCTTCGCGTGCTCAGGATCCACAATATCCGTGTGAGTCGCTATCTCGAGCAATCCAATGCCGAGGCGATCAAGCTTATACGATACGGTTGTCTTCGTTTCTTCAAGCTTCTGCGCAGCCTCTTCCTCCAAACAAATCGACTGGATTCCCACTTTTCCTTTAGAGGTTTCGATCCAGCCATCATACGCGATAAGCGCAGTCCTCTGAAATCCAGAAACATTACTGCCATCAACAACCGTTTTTCGCATGACCTGCACTTCGTCAACAATCTTACAGTGCATGAGCAGCGCAACCTGAAGTGCAACATCCAACAATTCCTCATTTATTGGAAAGGGCGGCTGCTCGTCATATTCAACCAAACAGGTATCCTCACTGTGCGAAACATACAGGAACTCGCGTGCGCGCGCGGTCTCGTAAGCAGCTGCCTTGTCAATCTCTCCTGTTTCGCCAACAACCGCGCGCAGCCTCCTCCTGACGGAGATGTCAGGATCGTTCGCACTGTTCAGCGCGGGGCATCGGCAAAACAATTTTTTGCCGTCCAACTGCTGATGGATCTCAAGGCCGCATCTGAATCCAAGTTTTTTGTAGTTCATGTTTTGATTGTCCATGTTAGATCAGAAACTCTCCCGGCTGATGACGCTCGCTGATCTCTCCTGCAATGCTTGTTTGCATCATGTGTTTTATGACCGCGTACTCCTGCGCACGCGCAAGCACCCACGCGAGCTTGATGTACGCGACTTCAGGAAGCATGTCATGCACAAAAATGCATTTGCGCTCGACAGAGAGTTTTCTGAGGTTTGTATAGACAAATGGATGCACTGCGCCGTAAAGCGTTTGCGAAGCGATGACAACAGGGATTTTTTTCTTCGCCGCCTTGTCCAATACTTGCATGAGCGAGGACTGGGGGTTGAATGTTGGAACGTGACCAAGTGCTGTGGCAGCAAGCACAATTCCCTTAAATCCTTTTTTGACAAAATATTCAATACTTCCAGGGTCCATGCCGGGATAGACGAGGACGAGCGCGACTTTTGGCTCAAACTGGTTTTTCAGTTCAAGTGGTTTTTCATGTGATTTTGCATACTGCGTGTTGAGATGCTCAATTTTTCCATCCGGCCATATCTTTGCTAATGGGTTTTCGTTCATTGGACGAAACGCGTCTCTCCTGGACGTGTGCATCTTCCTCACTTTCGTGCCGCGAATGAGAATACAGGCATCATCCTCTGAATCGCCGTGCATGCACGTTGCAACCATCCCAACTTTGAATTTGGCTGCCGCGTGGACGGCGCAAATAAGATTCATGAACGCGTCGCTGCTGCCGCGGTCTATGCTGCGCTGGGCCGCGGTGAATATCACTGGCTTATTTAGATGCTGCAGGGCAAAACTCATTGCCGCGGTTGTGAAATGCATCGTGTCCGTTCCCTGCGTTACTACAATTCCGTCTGCCGTTTTCAATTCATCAGCGATCGCGGCAGCGAGCTGCTCATATACAGAAAAATCCATATCTTCGCTCATGATGCCCATAATTTTTTTTGCCCTGATGTTCGCGATGCCCTTGAGCTCAGGACACATCTCAATAAAATCTTCTGCAGTGTAATCCGCGGAGACTGCGCCGCTGTAGTAATCAATTTTGGAAACAATAGTGCCTCCCGTTGATATGACTGCCACTGTTGGAAGTCTAGGATCCTGCGCACTAGCGGTTTTTACAGGAGTTTTTGCCGCATACGGCTCGATGACATCAACACTTGTAATCTTCTTGGATTCAATCCCCAGGTTATAACCGGAGTTCAGCTTGATGACTGTAATTCCGGGAGTGAGAAGATCCGGGCGGGGCATGAGAATACCTTCAAAGGTTTCTTTTGCGGTTGTTATCTTAACCGTATCTCCT
>CAZHJH010000020.1:0-15995 GCA_964533475.1 uncultured Methanosarcinales archaeon | reverse complement strand
TGACATTACACAGAAACTGCAAGCGCTTCCCAACGTTAAGCCCGCGCTGTTCGTCGGCCAGCAAAAAAAGAGGGATTCAGGCATGAGCCAGAAACAACAGCAGGCGATGCTGCACGCGTTCTCTACCGGAGAAATCAATGTTCTCGTAGCAACGTCCATTGGTGAAGAAGGGCTGGATATACCGCGCGTCGATGAAGTGATTTTTTACGAGCCCGTGCCGAGCGCAATCCGAAGCATCCAGCGCAGGGGACGCACAGGGAGACATGAGAAAGGAATGATCACGGTGCTCGTGACGAAAGACACCCGGGACGAGGCGAACCGATGGACTGCACATCACAAGGAAAAGCGGATGTACCGCAATTTGGACGCACTGCAAAGCAAACTCTCAAGCACCTTAGTGCAGAACATTGCTCCAATAGCCCCTCAACCCACAGAAAAAACAACAGTCATCGCGGACCACAGAGAAAAAGGGTCGGGAGTTATTAAGGCGCTCCTCGACTATGGGATGAACCTCAAGCTCGAACAGCTTGGACAGGGCGATTTCATCCTCAGCGAGCGCGTCGGCGTTGAATATAAAACCGTTGAGGACTTTGTCCAGAGCATTCTTGACGGCAGACTCCTGCACCAGATGAAAGAGCTTAAATCGGCATATGAACGGCCTTTGCTCATCATCGAGGGGACGAATGACATCTACAGCGTGAGAAATGTCCATGCCCATGCCATTCAAGGCATGCTCGCGGCCATCGCCATTGGATTCGGAATTCCGCTCCTCCAGACAAAGAACGCGAAGGAGACCGCATCCATTCTTATGCTCATCGCGCGCAGGGAGCAAGAAGGCTCAACGAAAGAGTTCACGCTCCATGGAGAAAAACGGCAGCTCACGCTGAAGGAGCAACAAGAGTACATTATCAGCTCCATTCCGGGAATTGGACCGGCGCTGGCGAAAGAACTGCTCAACCATTTTCGCACCGTGCAGAATGTAATGACCGCATCCGAGCAGCAGCTCGCGCATGTTGGAAAAATAGGGCCGCGCACGGCAAAAAAAATCAGGGATATCGTTGAGAGGGAATACTAAAGCGGAATATCACTCACGATGAGCGTTTCAGTCCTCTCAATTCCCTCAACCTTTCTAATCTTCTTGTCAATCACATCATCAATGGCGTTCATGTCCTTCGCTTTGATCTCCAAAATCAAATCATACTGGCCATAGAGGGAATGCATATTCGAGATTTCTTTAATCCTTAAGAGTTTCTGCATTAATGACTGAAGCTTTCTCGGCTTCGCGCAGATGAGCATATACACTTGATTCATACTTTCAAAGCCTCCAACCGCTGAATGCGCTTTTGCGTTGAAGGATGGGTGCTAAACAACTGCAGCAATGCTTGACCTCTGAAGGGTTGAATGATAAATTGAGAGCTCGTCGCGGCATTGCCAAATGTAAGCGGTTTATGCTTTACGCCATCCTCTATCTTTCGTAATGCCGTGATTAATCCTTTCGGATCTTTCGTGAGTTTCGCGGCACCCTCATCAGCAAGATACTCACGCGCGCGGGAAATGGCCGTTTGCAAAATCAGCGCGATGATCGGAGCCAGAATCCCGATGAGAATCAACTGGATGAGCCCTGAACGGTTGTCCCGGTCTCCACCCATTCCAAAAATAGCACCCCAGCGCGCCATAACAGCGACGTAAGAGATAACACCGGCGATCATTCCAGCTACGGCCGTGATAAGCGTATCTCGATTCTTGATATGCGAGAGCTCATGCGCCAAAACCCCAGTCAATTCTTCCTTGCTCAACAGCTGAAGAATCCCCTCTGTGCACGCAACAGCGCCATGTTTGGGATTTCGCCCTGTAGCGAATGCGTTCGGAGTCATCGTTGGAATGACATAGACTTTGGGCATGGGAAGATTAGCGCGCTTTGCAAGATCACGCACGATATGATAATAGGCAGGATCGTCTTTCTCCTTGATCTCTTTGGCTTTGTACATCCACAGGATAATCTTGTCCGAAAAAAAGAACGCGAGCCCGTTTAAGAGGACGACGAAGACACCGGCAACAATGAGGCCAGCGGTGCTCCATAAACTGCCAACCCATAATAAAAGCGCTGTCAATACAGCGAGCAACATTGTTGTCTTAAGTTGATTCATGAACATACCCAACCACCATCATGAGTGATGTGTTTTAAGTATATTAAACTTGTGGATCAAAAGTATTTTAAACGGGATTCCCTTCATTGAGGGGATGGGGGAGATACCAATATCCAAGCTGTTGAACCACTATAAACGCCCTGAGATTCAGGACGCGATACTGCGCACTACTTCTGGAAAGGAAATTGCAATAAAATATGGGGATAAAGGGTACGGAAAGCGCCCAGACACGTTGCGCTATCCGAATGATATCCTGAGCGCTGTTCAGGAGGGCGCAACATCATTTCATGTTTCAGAAGAGCATTGGGGAACGCTCGGACAGCTCGGTACGAACCTTTCCCGGAGAGAGCTGGATGATCTTCGTACAGGCTGGGATTTAGTGCTTGATATTGACTGCGCCCATTTTGAATATTCGCAGATTGCAGCGGACTTGCTCTGCAAAGCGCTGCAGCATCATGGCGTGCAGTCGGTGAGCGTCAAATTTTCTGGAAACCATGGATTTCACATCGGAGTCCCCTTTAAAGCATTTCCTCCAACACTCGGGGCTCATTTGACGAAGCAGCTTTTCCCTGAGGCACCCAGAAGAATTGCGATATACCTTCGAGACTTTATCAAAGAGGCGTTAGCAGTCGAACTCCTCAAGTTTGAGGATGTTAATGCCATCATGCGCAAAACGGGGCTTTCGTATGATGCGTTGGTTCAGAACAACAAATTTGATCCCTACCAGATCCTGACGATTGACACGGTCCTGCTCGCATCACGGCATTTGTACAGGAGCGTGTACAGCTTTAATGAGAAATCGGGGCTCATCAGCGTTCCCATCGAACCACACCACATTCGCGCATTTAACAGGGATACGGCTCTTCCCGGGAATGTGCAAGTAACATTTGTTCGCTTCTTAGACAGCTCAACATGCGTTGCGGGAGAGGCACGACAACTCCTCGTGCAGGCATACGATCACAAACCCGAGGGAGAAAAACCCAAAGAGGATGAGCTCAGGGAATTTGCTGCCTTAGACCAGGCGATCCCTGAACCCTTTTTCCCTCCGTGCATTAAACTAATCTTTGGAGGGATGGACGACGGCAAGAAACGGGCATTATTCATTCTCGTGAATTTCCTCGTGAGCTGCGGGTGGAGCTATGACATGATCCAGGCAAGATTGCAGGAGTGGAACGCAAAAAACAAAGAGCAGCTCCGCGACACGATTCTTTTAGGGCATATCAAGTATCACAAGGCTCAACAGAAGAAAGTACTCCCGCCAAACTGCCAGAACATGATGTATTATAATGATCTTGGGGTGTGCCAGCCGGACAGCTTATGTGCCAAAATCAAAAATCCCGTGAGCTATGCCATTCGAAAGACTCGGCTGTTGAAGCAGGAAGAGCCAAGGAAGAAAAAAGCCCCCCATCAAGACACAAAATGAGAAGGGTTACTTCTCTATAATGTATATTACAACAACAGAAACCTTTATAAATAAACCGTCAATTCTTCAAATGATACCTAAGACGATATTCAATACTGAATAACGTCAAAACAAGCCTGAAAACAATGTTTTCAGTACAGTTTTGGCAGAAACGTACTGTTTTCTGGTTTGTGAGGTGGTTACAACCGTAACACACAAAAGATTTCAAGCAACTTTGAAATCAGTGGATATTGAACAATGGGACAGGTATTCGGACCAAGACATGGAAGTATGCAATATTGGCCGCGAAAGCGCGCCAGGCGCCAGCATACTAGAATAAGGTCTTGGCAGCGCGCCCTCAAGGACGCTCAACTGCTCGGTTTTGCCGGGTATAAAATGGGCATGACCCACGTGATCATGACCGATAACCGGAAGCAGTCAACGACCAAAAACGAAGACATTTTTTGTCCCGTGACAGTCATTGAATGCCCGCCCATAAAACCTCTTTCTCTCCGCTTTTTCCGCAAACGCCACAACGGTTTCAATGTCATTGGTGAAGTGCTTTCTGAGCATATTGACAAGGAGCTGGAACGTGCTCTGCCGAATATCAAGAAACATTCAAAAAAAATTGACGATTTCAAAGAGTTCGATGACGTCAGACTTGTCGTTTACACGCAGCCCAAACTGACAGGCATCGGAAAAAAGAAACCGGAAATTTTTGAGCTTGGCTTATCGGGAGCGAAAGAGCAAAAACTCGCTCTTGGACAGCAACTGCTCAGCAAGGAAATCAAAATCAGCGATGTATTCAAGGAAGGACAGCAAAGCGACATCCACGCGGTCACAAAGGGAAAGGGCGTTCAAGGCCCCGTGAAGCGTTTTGGGGTCTCGATCCGCAGCCACAAGTCAGAAAAGACAAAGCGAGGACCCGGATCGCTTGGCGCATGGAACGCCCAAGGACACATGATGTACAGGGTAGCACATGCAGGCCAGATGGGATATCACACGAGAACTGAATATAACAAATGGATTCTTAAAATCGGGGATAAACCCGAAGAGATCAATGTGAAGGGCGGATTCTTACGGTATGGAGTCGTGAAGAATCCCTATGTCCTTGTCAAGGGGAGCATCCCCGGACCATCGAAGCGCCTCATTAAGCTCACGGTGCCATGGAGGGCTGATAAAGGAATACCTTCAGAAGCCCCAGCACTTCAGTATATCAGCATTGCGTCAAAACAGGGAAAATAAACAATGAAAATCAAGATCATCAAAAAGGACATGAGCAGCCCGGGACAGATAGAGTTGCCTGCACAGTTCAAGGAGAGCTTACGTGAGGACCTCATACGCCGTGCGTTTGCATCGCTCCGAAGCCATACGCGGCAGCCCTATGGTGCATTGCCTACGGCGGGAAAGCGCCAGAGCGCAAAGCTTTCCAGAAGGAGACGTGACTATAAAACCTCCTATGGCATTGGAATTTCAAGAGTCCCGAGAAAAATACTGTCGCGCAGCGGAACCAGATTTAACTGGGTTGGCGCATTCGCACCCGGAACTGTCGGAGGAAGACGCGCACATCCGCCCAAATCCTCAAAGATCTGGGATCTCAAAATCAATGATAAAGAAAGACTCAAGGCATTGCGCTCAGCTCTGAGCGCGACAGTCCAGAAAACTCTTGTTGGGGGACGCGGACACAAAGTGCCAGAGGCATACCCGGTCGCACTCGATGATGAGTTTGAGAGCGTGTCGAAGACAAAGGAGTTTTACACATTGCTTGGGAGCATGGGTCTGGGAGAGGAGCTTGCGCGTTCAGAACTCAAAACAATCCGCGCGGGAAAAGGAACGATGCGCGGCAGAAGGTACAAGAAACGGACCGGGCCTTTAGTCGTCGTCTCACAACCCTGCGCACTCCTCAAATCCGCGCGCAATATCCCCGGGATTGATGTTGCCCTCGTACACCATATTAATATTGAACTGCTCGCCCCGGGAGGACATCCGGGAAGACTCACGCTCTTCACGAAAGGCTCTCTTGAAAAAATCAGGAAAGACAAGCTCTTCAGTGAGGCGAGCGCATGAAAGAGCACACTACAATCATCAAGTATCCCCTATCCACAGAAAAGTCGCTGCGGCTCATGGAAGCAGAAAACAAACTCATTTTTATAGTGGACAACAAGGCTACGAAACAGACGATCAAGCAAGCGATCGAAGAACTCTTCAAGGCAAAAGTAATTCGGGTCACAACGCAGATTGATATGAAAGGGAGAAAGCGCGCGTATGTCCGGTTTTCGCCAGACACGCCCGCTATTGACGTAGCCACATCCATGGGGCTCATGTAACATGGGAAAAAACCTTATTCAACAGGCACGGGGAAAAGGCGGGCCAAGATACCGGGCAAACAGCTTCCACTTCAAAGGCAGAATACAGTATCCCGGAATTGCAGCACAAAAAGGCACAGTCCTTGAACTCATCCATTGCGCCGGGCACAGCGCGCCCCTCGCGAGAGTGCAGTTTGACACGGGAGAGTGCGTCCTGCTCGCCGCATGCGAAGGCATGTGCGAAGGCTCTGAAATCAGCGCGGTTGCACAAGCCCCTGTTGAACCTGGAAACATCTTCAAACTCAAAGATATTCCCGAGGGAACCCTGATCTACAACGTCGAACTTCAGCCGGGGGATGGTGGAAAGCTCTGCAGATGTTCTGGAATATACGCGCGCGTCACCGCACGGCTTCCTGATCGGATCATGGTCATGCTCCCGTCAAAAAAAGAACGGTCATTTTTACCAGAGTGCCGCGCAATGATTGGCATTGTAGCAGGCGGTGGAAGGCCAGAGAAGCCGTTCTACAAGGCGGGAAATAAGCATCATAGAATGCAGGCAAAAAATAAATTATATCCACATGTCAAAGGAATTGCGATGAACGCCGTGGATCACCCTTTTGGTGGATCGCGATCATCCAAAAAGAACAAACCCTCGACAACGTCACGGGATGCTCCTCCTGGACGCAAGGTCGGTCTGATCGCAGCGCGACGCACGGGAAGGAAATAACATGGTAAAGAAAGAATTCACGATGTATGGGAAATCGTTGCAGGAGCTCAAAGGCTTAAGCGTCGAAGAGCTTGCGCGGCTCGTTCCAGCGCGGGCGCGCCGAACGCTCACGCGAGGATTCACCCCTGCACAAAAGAAGTTCCTCAAAGTGTTCCGGGCGAAGAAAAACAACGTCAAAACGCACTGCAGGGATATGCTCGTGCTCCCGGAAATGGTCAATGCCATGATCATGATTTATAATGGAAAATCGTTTGAACCTGTACAGATCAAGCCTGAAATGATTGGGCATTACTTGGGGGAGTTTACGTACAACCGCAAGAAAGTGCAGCATTCCTCACCCGGCATTGGAGCAACACGCAGCAGCGCTGCAATCTCGGTGAAATAAATGACGTACAAGTACGCATATCAGCACAATAAGGATCATGAAGCGATTGCCCTTGGCAAAGACCTTCCCATCAGCAGCAAGCAGAGCATTGAAATCTGCAAATACCTCAGGGGAAAAAAGGTCAGCGCTGCAAAGAAAATCCTTGCCGACGTTGCTGCGCTGAAAAAAGCTGTGCCGTACACGAGATTTCATGGAGACATGGGGCACAAACCGGGAATTGGCCCGGGACGGTATCCTGTAAAAGCATCGTTAGCTATCCTTCAAGTCCTCACGAACGCAGAAGCTAATGCGCAGAACAAAGGATTGGACGCTGAGCAGCTGCACGTTGTGCATCTCATGGCCCAAGAGGCATCTCGGCCGTGGAGATATGGAAGGCAGCGCAGAATCAAAGCAAAGCGCACGCATATCGAAGTTGTTGTGGCAGAGCACAAGGATGCATCAAGATGATAGAACGCAAATTCGTATCCCAAAAAATCAAGGAATTCCAGAGCCAGGAGTATATCTCAGAAAACCTCAAGAAAGTCGGGCATTCACACACGAAGATGATCAAAACTCCTTTAGGCGAAAAAATCGTTATTTATGCAAGCCACCCCGGACTCATCGTGGGAAGAAAAGGAGAGAACATCAAGAAACTTACGAAGACACTGAAAAAACGGTTTAACCTTGAAAATCCGCAAATTGAGATCAGCGAAGTGGAAACCCCGAACCTTGATGCACAAATCGTCGCAGAAAGAATTGCAAGTTCGCTTGAGAGATTCGGCACGGCGAAGTTTAAAGGGGTCGGGCATAAGGCCATGAGTGATATCATGGGAGCCGGCGCTCGAGGCGTCGAAATTCTCATCTCCGGAAAAGTGCCAAGCGCGCGTGCGAAACGCTGGCGGTTTTATCAAGGCTATCTGAAAAAGAGCGGCAGCTTTGCGGTTGAAGGAGTGCAGAAAGCATACACGCAGGCGCTTCTCAAAACAGGAATCATCGGCATCCAGGTATCCATCATGCCCCCTAACGCGCGGCTTCCTGACGCGATAACGATCAAAGACTCCTCACCTCAACAACCTCGGGAGGAGGTCAAAGTAGAGGAGAAACCAAAGAAAAAACGAACACCACGGAAAAAAACTCATGAGCAGGCTCAGACAGAACGAACTCAAACAGATGAACCCCAGTGAACTCCAGCAGAAGATTGCGGAGCTCCGGAAGGAACTCATGAAGCTCAATGCGCAGATCGCCTCAGGGACAACTCCAAAAAGCCCGGGACATGTGCGCATCATTAAGAAAAACATCGCACGGATTATGCAATACTTGCATGGAGGGAAAACAAACACATGAGTACGATCTGCCCAACCTGTGGGCTCCCTAAGGAGCTCTGTGTCTGCGAGACTATCGCAAAAGAGAGCCAAAAGATCATCGTGAGGACAGATGCCAAAAAATTTGGCAAGATGTATACCGTGATCCACGGCATCGACAGCAAAGAGATCGACATCAAAGACCTGTGCAAGAAACTCAAGAACAAATTCGCGTGCGGAGGAACAGTCAAAGAAGGAAATATCGAACTGCAAGGCAACCACAAGGAGAAAGCCAAAGCGTACCTTGTCGAGATTGGATTCCCTGCAGACACGATTGAAATGCGTTGAGGATTATGACACCACAAAAAACAATACTGGGAATCAATGCACCACACGGCACGTGCACGGACAAGAAATGCCCCTTTCATGGTAGCCTGAGCGTTCGCGGGAGAATGTTTTCAGGAACCGTCGTTGGCCAGGATGTGCACAACACCGCAACGGTGGAATGGACACGCAAACGCTACGTTCCAAAATTCGAGCGGTTCGAGAACAGGAAAACACGGCTTAGAGTGCATAATCCCCCTTGTATTGGGGCAAAAAAAGGAGACGTTGTGATTATTACGGAGTGCCGACCGCTCAGTAAGACAAAAAAATTCGTCATCCTGCAGAAAAAAGGAGAGGATGTACGCTACTACGCTAAACTCGAGGCGCTGCAAGAAGAGGAAGCGCGCCAAAAAGGTGAATAACCATGCAGGCAGTACGATCCCACATTGTCAAGAGCCTTCCGGTTGGAGCTCACATAGAAACCTGTGATAACTCCGGGGCAAAATTGTTGAAAATCACATCGGTAAAGCTGCACAAGACACGCAAGGGAAAAAGCCCGGCAGCGGGTATTGGAGACATGGTGCTCGCAGCTGTGAAAAAGGGAAAACCCGAGATGCGCAAAGAGGTTGTGCTTGCCGTGATCGTGCGCCAAAAAAAGGAATACCGAAGACCTGATGGTACGCGCATCAAGTTCGAGGACAATGCCGCGGTCGTCCTCAAAGATGACAAAGGAAATCCAAAAGGCACGATCTTCAAGGGAGCGATTGCAAAAGAAGCGACACAACGCTACCCGGGCATTGCCAAGCTGGCGGGGATCATCGTATGAAAACGTTTTCATCACACTGGAAGTCAAGCAAGAAGCCACGTAAACAGCGATTATATAGAAAACATGCTCCCTTACACGTGAGAGGTGCGTTCCTCAACGTACATCTCTCCAAGGAGCTCAGGACAAAACACAAACGCAGAGCACTCCGGGCACGCAGCGGAGATACCGTGAAAGTGATTCGCGGAACATATGCTGGGAAGGCGGGCAAAATTGACCGTGTCAACGCGAAGAAAAGCCTCCTCTTCATCACAGGAATAGACCTCACCAAAAAAGATGGTACGAAGCTCCTTCGGGGAATACATCCCAGCCAGCTCGTGCTCACAGACATTGTCCTTGATGATAAATACCGTAAAGCCATTATTGAAAGAACACGAAGATGATCCCATGGTAAAAAATCACTTAAAACGACATCACGCACCTCAAAGTTGGCCGCTGCAGCGCAAGTCAAGAGTATTCATCGTCCGTCCAAAGCCCGGGCAATCAGGACTCACACTCGGCATGCCTCTCGGAATGATCCTTCGCGATGTGCTTCACCTCGCGTCAAATGCGAAGGAAGTGCGCTATATCCTTCAACAATCAGATGTGCTCATTGACGGCAGGAGACGCAAAGACCCGCACACCATTGTTGGATTTATGGATACGCTCTCCATCCCCTCAGGCAAACTCCATTATCGCGTTACGCTCACACGAAAAGGAACATTGATCTGCATTCCGATCTCAGAACAGGAGACGCAACGGAAAGTTTGCAAAATCATAGGAAAGACCCTTGTTGGGAAACATACGCAGCTTAACCTCTATGACGCGAAAAACATCCTCGTCCAAAAAGGAGCGTATGCGGTGAATGATTCGCTCCTCCTCGAGCTTCCCAAGAACACAATCCACGAGCACCTGCCGTTTACACCAGGGGCTATGATCATGCTCATCAGCGGCCAGCACAAAGGCGATCTTGGCACGATTGAGCGCTATGAAGGGCAACGCCTCTTCTATACGTCCCAAGATGGCACAGTATATGAAACACAGAAGAAATGCGCATTCGTCATTGGAACAAAGAAGCCTGCGATTACCGCAGTGCATACGCCATGAACCCCATGAAAACTATTCGTATCGAGAAAATAACGCTCAATGTTGGAGCGGGAAAAGACCAGACTCGGTTAGAGAAAGGGGTGCTCCTGCTCAAAAATATCACGGGCATCGAACCCGTGAAAACATTCACGAACAAGCGCATTCCCACTTGGGGACTTCGGCCTGGGCTTCCTATCGGCTGCAAGATCACGCTGCGCAAAAAACCCGCAGAAGAACTCCTGAAGCGTCTCCTGCAAGCGAAAAACAACAAGCTCAAACCTACGCAGTTCGACGCTGCGGGAAATGTTGCATTTGGCATCCATGAGTACGTGGACATCCCCGGAGTTGCGTACGATCCGAAAATAAAAATCATGGGGCTCGAGGTATGCGTTACCTTGGAGCGCCCCGGATTCAGAGTCAAGAGAAGAAAGATCCACCCGCAAAAGATCAGCAAGCATCATCAAATAACCCAGCATGATGCGATCACGTTCATGCAACAACAATTCAATATTGTGGTGAGTGAAGAATGACCGTAAGCAACTACCGTAAAGCGTTCAAGCAACTGAAAGCAAAGCCCGTCAAGCTCAAGAAGTTTATGAAGCACAACGCGAAAAAAGAGCGCAGTTGTGGAATATCGAATAAAAGCTGCCGGCGCTGTGGAAGACACCAGGCGCATATCTCAAGCTACGGACTTGACCTGTGCAGGCAGTGCTTTCGGGACATTGCAACGAGCATCGGATTTAAAAAATACAGCTAAGGTGAATCAATGACGATAAACGATCCATTGGCAAATGCGCTTTCCAAGATCTTGAACAGTGAACGCCAAGGCAAGCCCACATGCGTGCTCTTCCCTGCATCTGGCATGATAAAAAATGTCCTGGGAGTACTCCAAGACCATCACTATCTCGGTGCATACCAGGAGACGAATGACAGCAAGGGAAATTATGTAGACGTTGCACTCATCGGCCGCATTAACAAGTGCGGATCTATAAAACCGCGATTTGCCGTGAAGGCGGACGAATATGCCAAATTCGAGAAACGCTACCTGCTCGCAAAAGGATTCGGAATCCTCATCGTATCCACCCCGAAAGGAATTATGACACACACACAGGCGAAAGAACAGCATGTAGGAGGACGCTTACTCGCATATTGTTATTAACATGGCAAAAAACGAGATCACATACGCCTTGGAGATCCCTCAGGGGATCAATGTTTCTGTAGATCATGGCATTATCAAAATCAAAGGCAAAAAGGGAGAGGCCACGAGAACCATGTACCATCCCAGGTATACGATAACGCTGCAAGGACAGGAGATTGTGCTTGCTGCCAAGCGAAACACAAAGCGAGAGCGCCGCCTCCTGGCGACGTGCCAAGCCCATATCAAGAATATGTTTAAGGGCGTCACTGAAGGACATGTCTACAAACTCAAGATCTGTTCAGGACATTTTCCCATGAACGTCAGTATATCGGGAAAAGAGTTCGTCATCAAGAATTTCCTCGGAGAGAAAGTCCCGCGTACTCTCTCCCTGCAGGATGATGTCTCGGTCAAAATCAATGGCCAAGAAGTCATCGTAGAGGGAATCAGTAAAGAGCGCACATCGCACGTTGCCGCTGAGATCGAACAATTGACGAGGATCACGAACAAGGATTTGCGTGTATTTCAGGATGGTATCTATATCACCCATAAAGATGGAAGGGCTATCAAATGAAACGGCTCTTAGAAGTGCGGAAATCAATGAAGGCTAAGAAGCCCGAGTTCATCATGCAGGATGCGCATAAGAAGAAAGAGCTCAAATGGCGCTGGAGAAGGCCTCAGGGATCAGACTCTAAAATGCGCGTACGCAGATACGGATACCGCAAAATGCCCTCTATTGGATACAAAGCGCCCCGTGCCGTTCGTGGGCTCAGCAGCGAAGGCCTGATTCCCGTGCGCATTCACACACTGCACGAACTTCAAGCCGTTAAGAAAGGACAAGGGATCATGATCGGGCGCACCGTTGGAATTCGCAGAAAGATTGAATTGCTTTCCAAAGCAAAGGAGTTGAACATTCCTGTCCTCAACATCCGCAATCCTTCAAGCTACGTTGAGCAGCAACGCACATATCTTGCAGAGCGTAAGCAGCTCAAACAGCAAAAACAGAGCTCGAAAGAAAAGAAAAAGAAAGAAACCAAAAGCAAGAAGCCAGAAGAGCTCGCTGAAACCCTTACGGCAGAGGAGCAAAAGAGGGAGGATCGCGGAAAAAGATCGTCTTCGATACGGAGCGGCTCAGTGATATTAAGGAAAGCATCACGAAGGCAGATATTAAGGGCCTTATTCGCTCCGGGGCTATTAAGGTATTGCCCCTGCGTGGAATTTCACGGGGGCGCGCGCGCCACACACAGCATCAGAAGCGGCATGGAAAACGACGGAGCCACGGCAGCAGAAAAGGAACCGCAAACACCCGCAATCCGGAAAAACGCCAATGGATTTACAGGATTCGGGCTCAGCGTGATGTGCTCAAAACACTCCGCGATCATTCGTATATCACTCCCAAAATATATCAGCAAGTATACATGAAAGCGAAGGGCGGCTTTTTCAGAAGCGTGCGACACCTCAAACTTTACCTCCAAGAGCGAGAGCTCATCCAAGTGAGGAAGTAACCATGGTGCAAGGAAAACTCAAAACATTAGCGTTCAGGCGAAGAAGACAGGGAAGAACGAATTATCGAAAACGCTTACGACTCCTGTTGTCAGAAAAGCCGAGGCTTGTCGTACGCAAAAGTCTCAAGTATGTGCACGCCCAGATCATAACGTATGCGCCGCAGGGCGATGTTGTGTTTGTACAGGCCCATTCCCGGGAGCTGCGCAAGCTCGGCTGGGAATTTAGCACAAAAAATGTTCCAGCCGCGTACTTAACCGGGTTCCTTCTAGGTGTCAAAACAAAAGACAAACATATCAATGCTGCGATTCTTGATTTGGGCATCTATACAAAGAATAAGGGAAACAAACTTTTCGCACTTTTGCAGGGCGCTGTCGACGGTGGACTTACGATCCCCCATTCCCCGGACATATTGCCTGCGCCCACACGAATCAACGGAAACCATATTCAACACTACGCACACTCACTCAAAGAAAACACGGCAGCATATGCCAAACAATTTTCGGGCTACGCGCGCCAGCATGTGGATCCTGAAAATATTAGCGCGCAGTTCGCTGCCGTGAAGGCTGAAATCCTCAAGGTGCATAATGGCAAAGAAGCAAAAAGAAATTGAAGAACCGGTTGAAGAAAAACCGCTGGAAATCGAGCAAGAGAGTCCTCTTCCTGAAATCATTAAAGAGGAAGAGCCCGCAGTAGTTCTGAAGCCAGGTCAGTTTGATAAAGAGGCGTGGAAGCCAAAAACCTCTCTTGGCAAGCAGGTCAAGGAAGGGCGGATTACACTCATAGATCCTCTCCTGGAAAGCGGCCAGAGAATCCTCGAGTACGAGATTGTGGATGCGCTTCTTCCTGGATTAGAGACGGACCTTTTGCTCATTGGCCAATCCAAAGGAAAGTTTGGAGGCGGCCAGCGCAGAGTGTTCAAACAAACACAGAAGAAAACAAAAGAGGGCAACAAACCCAGCTTCTCAACATTCGCGCTCGTCGGCAATCGCAACGGCTACGTGGGATTAGGACTCGGGAAAAGCAAAGAAACCGTGCCGGCTCGTGAAAAGGCCATTCGCAATGCAAAATTGCACATCATCAAAATCGCCAGGGGATGCGGCAGCTGGGAATGCGGATGCGGCGAACCCCACTCATTACCGTTTGCAGTCAATGGAAAATGCGGCAGTGTTCGGGTAAAACTAATACCTGCGCCAAAAGGAACGGGGCTCGTTCTTGAACCTGAGATGGCGAAGCTTCTGCGTTTTGCGGGAATCAAAGATGCATGGTCCAAAACACTCGGACATACGAAAACAAAGACGAATGCTATTAAAGCATGCTTTCAAGCGTTGCAAAGCCTTACCCGCACAAAATATGGAGAAAGGGAAGTGCAATCATTAGGAATTGTGGAAGGCCCTGCCGTGGATGCAGGACGGCGGGAGGAATAATATCCATGAGCGAGCTTGCCGTTGTGAGAGTGCGGGGAGGCATTCGGGTAGACTACCGCATCCTCGATGCGCTCACCAAACTCAACCTTCGTCGGAAGAACGCATGCGTACTCATTCCCAATACTCCAACATCGTTAGGCATGTTGAAAAAAGCCAAAGACTATATCACGTGGGGAGAAATCAGCGAGCCTGTGAAAAAAGATCTTCTTAAACACGCAGATACGCTTCCTAATGGGACGTTAAAGCGCATGATCCGCCTCAATCCGCCCAGAAAAGGATATGGATACCGGGGAGTGAAAAAGTCGTTTACGATTGGAGGAGCCCTCGGTGACCGCAAGGACGCGATCAATGACCTGCTCAAACGGATGATGTAACATGGTTATGAACAAACGCAAAAAAAATACGCGCCAGCGCGGCGGAACAACCCACGGATGGGGATCCATGAAGAAACACCGCGGCGCAGGAAACCGGGGAGGGAGAGGCAATGCGGGAACGGGAAAGAGGGGAGACGCCCGAAAACCCAGTATATGGCATAATCCCAATTATTTCGGCAAACACGGCTTCATAAAACAAGGGCCTACTCCCCAGATCCAAGAAATCAGCATTAAAACCTTAGAACAAATTACACCCAAGCTTCTCAAAGAAGGAATTGCCAAAGATAATAAGGACATGATCGAACTTGACTTGGAAAACGCAGGATATCAAAAACTTGTAAGCCAGGGGAATGTAACGAGGGCATATGTGATTAGCGTGGCGTATGCTTCTTCGAAGGCAGTTGAAAAAATTCAAGCTGCAAAAGGATCCGTGACGCTTAAGCCATAACACGACAACCATGGGAATATTTACCACGATCATTGATAATCTTCCTGCGATTGCGGGACCAAGCCAGCGCAAGCTTTCGTTCAAGGAAAAAGCAAAATGGACACTGATTATTCTCGTGCTTTTCTATGTGCTGGGGCTCATCCCCTTGTTTGGACTGGGCGCAAACGCGCTGCAGCAGTTTGAGTTTCTCTCCGTTATCGTTGCGGCAAAGTTTGGCTCCATCATAAGCCTCGGAATCGGGCCGCTCGTTACGGCATCTATCGTATTGCAGTTGCTGAATGGATCCGGCATCGTAAAATTCGACCTCAACTCCCATGAAGGCAAGCGAAAGTTCCAAGGCGTTCAGAAGCTGTTGTCGATATTCTTCATCATTTTTGAGGCATGCATCTACGTATTTTTGGGGGGTCTCGCTCCTGAAACGCAGTTTATTGGCACTCCGCTGTATTTTGAGCTTCAACTCATGCTCGTGTTCCAAATCTTTTTAGGCGGTGTGCTCGTGATGTTCATGGATGAGGTCGTATCCAAGTGGGGATTTGGCTCTGGAATCAGCCTCTTCATTGCAGCGGGAGTTTCTGAAGAAATCGCGGTTCGCGCGCTCAGCCCATTACCCTCACCCACAAATCCGGGAATCGCCACGGGCGCCATTCCA
>CAZHJH010000019.1:10991-16238 GCA_964533475.1 uncultured Methanosarcinales archaeon | reverse complement strand
TTCTTCATATTCTCCGTTACGTTTTCAAAAAAACGGCGGATGTTCGCAAACATAACAGACTATCCGCAAACTGTCCATTAGAAAAGAAAACCTTCCGGTTTTTTCTCCCAAAACTCCTTTAAGACTGACATCTGAGAATAGTGTATGAAACTCGCACTCACCATTCCAGTGATGTTCGCACTCGCATGCACGCAGCCGCGGTACGAAGTGGAGCAGCGAGATGACAAGTATTTCCTTGTAGATCACGAGCAGGAGACACGGAGAGAGATTCATGAAGGATGCACAGGCACTGTTGAGGACTATGTGAGAATTATTGAGCAAACTCCGGGCAGCATTGAACTCTTCTCAGAGGATTATAGGGATCAGCTCACTCCCCGATCCAACGTTCAGTCACGGACAGGCTCTGTGCTCGATCGCGTAACCACATATGTGCAAAATGATCTTCAGAGTTTGCAGCAGCGCATTGAGCCTGTGCGTGCAATAACCGCAGAAGAGTTGCGGAGCGCTGCGCTGCGTATTCATCAGGTACTTGAGGAGGTGCGATGATGGGAATGTTCAGAACACTGGGATCGCTTGCTTTAGCGGCAGGCTTGTTTTACTCGGGCAGAATTTACGAGCGTTTGCAAGAGCCTCCGAGACAGGAGATCTCCATAGAGTCAAAAGTTGATGCGCTTATTCGCGATTATGTTCAAAATCCAGACAGAGTCGAGCGTGCGTTCGCGCAATACAGCGGTGATTGAAATGCCGAAAATAAAAACCCAAGATCCAGAGACGATCGCGGAGCGTATCAGGGACGCTCAGGCGGATTCTCATTTAAATGATACGGTGCGTCCTGTCGTGTTCGATTATGATTCTTTGCGGACACACATCGCTGAGCTGCACAAGACGCAGGCGCTTATCAACAGGCAGGCCGTGAAAGAGAGGGGAGGCTGTTTAACCGCACTCGTATATCATGCGGAAGACAGGATGCGCCATCTCGTTTCAGGAAACGGCCATTACAACCTTTCTGATCTGTTTGGCCAGCAGCTCGATAATCTCTCAGGCTTGAATGATCAGCTTCGTATCGTTGAGGAAAATCTTGGAGCCTCAATAGACCATATCGAGCAGTATCAGGATGATGTGTATACTGACCTGCTGGGCTCTCTCAGTAGCCGTCCTGAAGCTCAAAAAGAGCTGGAGGCCGTGATTCTAGGGCTGGAAACGCTCACACGAGAGCTCATGTCGTGGGAAGGCCCAAAGGAAGTGACATACTTCGAGAAAGAACGTGATCTTGAGAAGAGAAAAGCGGAGCTCGCGAAGAGCAAGCTTACGTTTTCCATGAACGGCGATGACCTTGTCATGGCGCTTCAGGAGCGCGCCTCAATCTCAGCATACCTTGAGACCATGCGTGCAGGCCGCGGCAACTGTGCGAGGCTCAACAACAATATCCAGAGGACGGAGCAGCATCTGCGCCAGGTCAAAACCATGTACGAATCGGGAAAACCGCTCAGGCTCATCTCCTCACAGCTCTTCAAAGGGCTGCAGATCATCGCGCAGCTCACGAACTGCATTTACTCTGAGTTTGAGCAGGGCATGCATGGCGCGAAGCAGCTTCTGCAAATGAATCCCGCGGGAGATTTGTTCGGTGTGTACGGCAGGAAGATGCACCAACTCCGCGCGCAGATCGAGGAAGCGAGCTTTGCGCATGACAAGCGCAATGAGGAGATTATTGGGAGGTATTTAAACCCCTAAATTTTCCTATTTACTTTTTTTATTTTCTTCTCAATAGAATCCAATTCATTCATGAACGTGCCGGGTTTTTGCGCATATTTTTTCTCGAGGACTTTGAGTTTTTCCTTCGCCTCGTCTTTGATAAGGCCCATTCTGCGGTCATGCTCCTCATACAGCTGCGCCATCGTCATCTTTTTTGGCAACGGGCTGGGTTTGACCGGTTCTGTTACTTTTGGTATTTCCTGTGGTTTTTTGATCTCAGGCGCATCCGGCTTTGGAATATCAGGCATCGGAGCCTCGACCTTCTCCGGGGCTTCCACAAGAGGTTTGTCCTTCTTGAGAATTTTTGTGAGCGTTTCAGGTATAAACAGTTTCGCTTCGGCCGCGAGCATCTCTCCAAACTTTGGCTCGCCTTTGGGAGCCTCGACGGGCTCAGGCTCATCCCTAAGCCTCTCAAGATCCCGCGCCATCGCCGCAGGCACTTCCTGCGCGCTCGTCGCTGGTTTTTTCCAGAGTCTCATATGGCTTTTTAGGCTGTGGACTTTATGAATGTTGCGGTTTCTAAATCCATCCAAATCCTTTGAGAATAAGGTAGAGAGCTACAAGAATGATGAGAATCTGCATAAACAAGATAATTGCTCTTGTTGTTGAGTGTTTTTTTTTCATGTTCGCTTTTTGAGGAATTCAATATCGGATTTAATATCAATCAACTGGGCATGGATTCTGAGTTTTTGCTCCAATGCCGATATTCGTTCCTCATACTCCTCAATTTCGTTGTACACTTGATTTATGGTATAAAAAACTATCGCGACTGTGCAGACGAAGGCGACAAGCAGTCTTTGCTCCTTGTTTACAAATGCGATTATTGACAGTGCGATGCCGATAAGGCCAAACACACCTGATTGCCACTCTGTTGCCATATCGAATATTCTATCATTAATCATTTATATGTGTTTGCCACAAAAAAACGGAGATTTTACGGCTTGAGATTCTCCTTATTCATTGAAAACCTTTAAATAATCCTTGCCGTTGATTCTCCCTGTGAAGCTCACGCTTGACGTAACCAAAAGCCTTGAGAAAAACGCTGAGCACTACTATGAGCTTTCAAAAAAGGCGAAGAGGAAGATTGACAGTGTCAAAAGGATTATTGCGGAGACGGAGCAGAAGCTGGAAAAGCTTGACGCGCACGAGCAGAAGAAGCAGGAGAAAGTTCCCCAGCGCAAAAGGCAGTGGTATGAGAAGTTCAGGTGGTTCATCACAAGCGACGGTTTCCTTGTTATCGGCGGAAGAGACGCTACCACGAATGAGATCGTCATAAAAAAGCATATGGACGACAAAGATCTTGTGTTTCATACGGACATGGCCGGAAGCCCCTTTTTCGTGTTGAAAACAGAGGGAAAAGAACCCACAGCAGCTTCATTGCAGGAATGTGCGGACGCGACGTGCACATTCTCAAGAGCGTGGAAGCTCAACATGGGCGCGCAGTCCGTGTTTTACGTCCATCCGGATCAGATCTCGAAGCAGGCGAATCCCGGAGAATACCTGACGAAGGGCGCGTTCATGATCCGTGGAAAAACAAATTACGTTGACAATAACGTGAATTGTGCGATCGGCATTGCAGAGGATGGCGCGGTCATGTGCGGCCCTGTCGAGGCGATTAAAGCGCACTGTGCAAAACTAGTAGTCGTCAGGCAGGGGCAGCTCAAGCCGAGCGACGCAGCGAAGAAAATCCAGAGAAGGATCGGGGGCGTGATTGATGATATCATCCGCGCGCTGCCCGCCGGAAATTTTGAGCTTGCACAATGATCAGCATAAAGGGAATGAAAAAACTTGAGGAGCACTGTGTCCTGCATGGAATCACGATCCAATCGTTAATGGAGAGCGCAGGAAAACAGGTTGCATCCATCATTGGAAAAACGTATGACCCAAAAAAAGTTCTCGTCGTTGCGTATCATGGCAATAACGGCGGCGATGGTTTTGTTGCTGCACGATACCTCATGAAGCATGCGGTTGTGCACGTCGCATTTCTTGGAAAGAGAGAAAAATGCGAGAAAGAAGCGCGGGCAAATCTTAAGCGTCTTCCAAAAAGCGTGCGTGTGTTCAAAAAAATACCAATTCTCAATTCCTATGACGTCATCGTTGACGCGGTGTTCGGCACAGGAATTCACGGATCAATCAGGCAGCCCATTGCGTCAGCGATCAAGGCCATGAATGCTGCAAAGGCGAAGCGTGTTTCCATCGATGTTCCCTCAGGATATGATCCCGATACAGGAAAAAAAGCGAATGTGGCGATCCATCCGGATATGATTATTGCGCTGCATGACATTAAGAAAGGGCTCGTGAAATTCAGGAAAAAGACAGTTGTTGTGGATATTGGCATACGATGAAGTGCATACGATGAAATACATTACAAAAAAAGATTGTGTATTCCCTAAGAGGAGCAGAGCAAGCCACAAGGGCGAGAATGGCATTGTGCTTATTGTCGGGGGATCAGAAGAGTACCCGGGAGCGGTCATGCTCGCTTCGCTCGCGGCCCTCCGCGCAGGCGCGGATCTTGGTATTGCGGCTGCTCCGTCGCGCGTCGCATGGTGCGTGAACAGCCGCATCCCGGACGCGATCACGATTAAGCTCCCGGGAAAGCATCTCAGCATGAGCCATGCGTCAAAGATTCTAAAAACCGCGGAGCGCGCGGACTGTGTGTTGCTTGGCAATGGAGCTGGGCTTCACGCGCATACAAAAAAACTCTTTCAACACCTCGTGAGACGCCTTAAAAAGCCCCTTGTCATTGACGCTGATGCTTTGAAAAGCATAAGGATTCAAGATGTGCATAACGCGATCCTCACCCCCAATAAAAAAGAGCTCGAGATCCTTCTTCAGAACAGCAAACTCAACGATTTCAAACGGTATCTTCGCGATAACGTGATCATCATTAAGGGAGCAATAGATACGATATGCACATCAGGGGGCATGTTTTATAACAAAACGGGCAATCCGGGAATGACCCGGGGAGGCACAGGTGATGTGCTCGCGGGATTGTGCGCGGGATTTGTCGCCCAAAAACTCTCATTGAAGGATGCCGCGGTCACGGCAACATATATAAATGGCCTTACCGGAGATATCCTTGAGAAGCGGCATAAGGGATATTCCTATCTGGCGTATGACCTCGCTGAAGACGTGCGAGAGGTGATGAGAGCATTAAGGAAAAAATCGCGTTGAGATCGCATGCGAAGCTCCTGCAGCCTGTCGTACAGCTCGGCAAGAATGGGCTTGGCGCAACGCAGATTCAGGAGATCAAAAAACAATTGAAAATCAGGACTCCCATCAAGGTGAAGATGCTCCGGGCGTTCGTTGGAAAGCGCGATGCGAAGGAGCTCGCTCGGGAGATTGCTTTAAAGACGGATGCAGAGCTTATTGACCGTGTTGGCCTTATCGTCGTTTTAAATAGAAAGAAATAAAAAGCATGATCGCACAGAGGTGCAAAGAGGTGGTAGCGTGACGATTGCGGATGACGCCCGGCGCATGCTCCGCTTCCACAGC
>CAZHJH010000019.1:0-10981 GCA_964533475.1 uncultured Methanosarcinales archaeon | reverse complement strand
TGATCCTGTACGGATTCTGCACGAAGGATGCGAAGGAGAAGATAGGCGACCGCAAGGAAGAGGAGCTCAAGCAGTATCTCAAGATGCTTTCTGATGAGGAGGTCATGGAAATGGCTGATTTGGATGAGGTCGAAATGGCCCGCGATCAGCTCATGAAAGTCGCGTATCCTACTCCCCAGCATAAGCTTCGTTTGATATACGAGGCCGCGACATTAAGTGTTGAGGAAAGCTACTTCTGGCTGCTCAATCACATTCGTGATCTCGGCTACCCCGTTGTTGACAAAATCACGGATGTTTTCACATCCTCGGAAATGAGCGCGTTTTTCGGCGTCCAGCAGCAGCGCATTGGCCTCCAGCAGGATAAAGTGGCGCAGTTCCTCGCCACGATCGGCAAGATGATCAAGGATTTGTTTCAGCTTGTGCGCGAGATGCGCATCCTCGATGAGCGATTGAAGTATTATTATGATAGCGAGGGAAAAACGGGGAGGCCCAGCGATGACGCAGAAATCACATTAAAGGGCATTTACGTGGATCAGGTTGAGGGAGCTTCAAAAAATCCCGCTTCCGTGTATGGGCTTGCGTCTCAGCTGGAGTTCACAACGCTCCCAGACTTATTTTACAGCATCCATCCGAGAAAGATGGATGAAATATCCTCGGTTATAGACAAACTGCAGTTCAATAACAAGGTTAAGGAAGTGCTCAAGCGCAAGCTCCGAAGCTACCTCGGCTGGAAACTCGCGACGATGAAAGAGCTTGAGACACGAAGAAAATTCACATTGAAGTATCTGCGCCAGCATTATGATATTATTCACATGTATATGAACTGGGTGAAACCCTATCTCAAGAATCTCAAGCGGCTTGCACCGGATGAGGAGAAAGCCGAATGGCCTGATCTCATTGGCGCGTTTGAGACGGCAAATATTGAGATTGAGGTGCTTGGCCGGGCAGTTCCGGAGGGCAACCAGACGTTCCAGAGCGTGATTGTGATGCATCTTGATTATCGCGCGAAGCCCCAGCTCAATTATCAGGCAGAGGGGTATCAGCGCGGACCTATTCACATCGGAAGGATTCGCGTGAGCATGCGGGCGTATGGCTGGGATGACAAAACGATTGAGAACTATAAAAAAATGCGCGAGCATGAGGATCTCGACCTTATCTCCACGATTGACGGCTCTGTAAAGGCCGCCATGGAGGCGCTCGGCGACGAGCTCAGAAAGTACATTGAAGAAGCGGGGGAGAAGTACATCTATGGTGATGTGATAGAGAAGAAAGAGAAGAAAGAGGAGAAGCCCCCTGGATTTTTCTATTCGTTCGGCAAAGGATTTAACGATGTGTTCGCGGGATTCTCTGGAGCGCCTCCGGGAAAGGCGAAGCCGAAAAAGAAATCACGCGAACAGGCAGACAAGGAAAAAAAGGAGCAGAAATTAGCCGCGGGAAACGCTCAGAAAAACATTTGGACGCTCTACAAGAATTATAAGAAGTCGCATAAGCTGATCACGTGGTAATAAGGGAATACATTTTTATAGGTTCTTTTCTTTAGGGGGAAAATGTCAGACATTGACGATATCAAAAACCTCCCTCCAGAAGAACGGCTCCTGAAAATCAAGGAGATCCAGGAGAAGCATAAGAAGGAGATTGAGGAAGCTCAGAAGCTCATGCGCATGTCTGAGGATGAGATCGAGCACAAAAAGCGCGAGCTCGAGCACATTCCCATCCCCCAAGTCAGGGCCGTGGATATTGACCAGCTCTTCTCTGAGGGAGAGCGTCAAGTATTTGCGACTGCGCGTTTTTCTGATTCAGGTCTCTCAAAAAAACTGAAGAAGGATGAAAAGGAAGGGAAGAAAGAAGCTGAGCCCGAAAATTTGGAGGAGTCCGTTGCGGATGCGCCGCGATTGAAGCGTGACCGTGAGGAACGACAATACATTGCCCATCTCAGCGCAGGCCAGCTGAATAATGAGGTCGCGTATTTGCGTGACCAGCGAAACGATCACGGGTATCTCACTGGAGAGCAGCAGGAGCGATTGCATATGCTCTATGATGAAGGAAGGGATCGTGTTGAGATGATCCATGAAAACAGGTATCATGGCGACAGGAATCAGGCCGAGGAGCAGCTCAACGCCATGTATAAATCATTAAAGCACTTAGGTTAATATGGATGACGCGAAGTTCAAAATCATTAATGATGCGTATTCTGCATATTATCGCGATTTGCTGAGACAGGGTAAATTGCCTTTGAAGGATACAGGCATTGGTTTCTGGGGTTATACGATCGGCGAGGAGGCGTATGAGTTTTTTAAAAGCTTCGCGCTCCAGAAGTATAAGATGTTTCTTGATCTTGGATCTGGAGATGGGAAAGTCACTGCGATCGCTTCGCTGTTCACATCAGCCCACGGGATGGAATTTGACGAGCCGCTGCTTCATCAGTCAGTCACGCTGGCGAAATCATTGCAACTCAACGCGCAGTTCATGAAACGCGATTTTATGAAAGAGGATCTTTCTCAGTATGACGTGTTGTACATCTATCCAGACAAGCGCCTTGTTGAACTTGAAGATAAACTGCTTAAGGAAATGAGGGGCGTATTGATTGTGCATGGCCCACACTTTCATCCTCTGCGGTTGAAGAAAGTGTCCGAGCGGTTTATTGGCACGAATCCGTTTGTGGTGTTTGCGCGGCCATAAAAAAAGAATATGCCTCACGGATTTGCAATGACCGTGCCTCATCTGGGGAAGGAAGATACTGCCATTGGAGCTGAAGCGCAGTGCATATTCGTTCAAATCTGCCGAGCAAGGGCAGGCCAAGACTCCCGTTTTCATAAGATGTATAATCGCTGCGCGATCCAAGCTTGGCCTCAATGTTTATCACCTTTGGCAACAACCGCAAATAAAATCTCTGAGCATGCCAGACCTCTCTGACATAGTTCTGGACATCAGGCCGGGGGAGTTGAACATATGCGTGGCGTGAGGGTAGCAGGAGTAGCAATGCGGGTCTTCCGAGATGCTCCGCCATGATTTCAAGCGTGGGAAAACAGATATTCGGCCTATTATACTTGAGAATGGTGTAGAGTGTTGGCCTGCTGATACCCAATGCGTGCGCTAACTCCATTTTATTCCAATGAAACTGCTCCTTAAGAATCTTGGTGACAACATCACGGAGTGAGCACGGTTTCATAATGCTTAGGGGTTCTCTTTCTGATTTTTATAATGGTAATGGGAGCTGGGTGGCTGAGCAGGTCAGAGCCGCAGATGGCTGCGCTACAAATGTGCGGCCTGGCAAGAGATACGGAAAGAGGTCAAGCTGACCGTCTATAGGCCTGCTAGTAAGCCCAAAGTAATCCCATTGTAATCCTAAGTGTCTGCATACTTTTTCAAACGTAGAAAGCATAGGAAGCTTTCTACCGAGCTCAAATTGATTGTACGCCGCACGAGTAATGCCAACTTTTCTAGCAATCTCAGCTTGAGATCCTGTCCGATATTCTCGCCAGATGCTACTAATGTATGAGCATGTATTTTCAATGCCCCTATCCAGAATGGCAACAGAGTCTGGAGTGTACAAAAGGACAGGGGGCCTCCTTATAGACTCTGCAATTTTTTGCAATGTTGTGAAGCGCACATCGTCTCCCCCCTTGCAAAGATGGTAAAGATAAGGGCGGCCGATGCCGGACATTCGGGCTGCCTTTGACATATTTCCCTCGTAGAGGCGTTCGATAACCATCTCGAGGCAGGTTTGAAAGCGTTCATTCATACTATTTGAAAGTCGCTTCCGGTTTATAAACATTTAAGCAAACTTTAAATACTGTTCCCATATATAATATTCAAAAAGGGGTGCGCATGGAATTTCCCATACAACGTCGGCGTCAATCAAACCTGCAGAAATACCACAAGGATGAGCTTGAGACCGCGTATGAGTTTGCGAGGCTTGCGTACAAGGAACTGAGCGAGCTTGTCAAGGCGATTGTGCTCTATCGTTCCCACAAACCCAAAGACCCATACCTTGACCGCATTGATATTCTTATCCTGCTTGATGACGTGACGATTGTGCTCACTCCTGAAGTTGTTGAGAGCTTTCGCCTCGTGGTTGAGAAATACATTAATCAGGTGAGTAAGCGTCTTTCGATCACAACGATGAAGCTTACATCGTTTTGGGAGCATCTCCATGTAGGCGATCCGCTGACGATGAACATGCTTCGGGATGGCACATCGCTTATTGACTCCGGATTTTACGAGCCGCTCCAGCACTTATTGCAGGAAGGCAGGATCAAGCCGACAAAGGAGAGCGTATTTACGTATTATGACCGCGCGAAGCAGACATTGCACAACGCGCAGTGGCATACATTGAGCGCGACGCAGGCGTTATACTGGGCCGCGATTGACGCCGCGCACGCTGCGTTGATGAAATGCAATGTGCAGAGCCCGAGCCCCGAGCATGTTGCGGATGAAATGGAAAAAACGCTTGTCGCACGGAAAGTTTTGAACAAAAAGTATCCGATCATCATGCGCAATCTCTACAAACTCAATAAAATGATCGAGCATCGTGAAATTCAGCAGATTTCCGGAAAGCAATATGATCAATACCTGCTTGAGACGCAAGATTTCGTATCGGTCATGCGCGGATTAGTGGAGCAGTGACGAATTTCACTTTCTGTATGCGATTCCCGCTTCATCCAAGAGCGCTTTGAATCTTAATAGTGCAGCTTGCAGTCCCTGCTCGCTGAGATCCGCAAGGTTAATCTTCTCCGTAAGTCCATCCACCTCGAAGGATTGCAACGTTTCGAGCGTGGCAAAGTTCAGAAGGGCTTCTCCCATCTTTCCTTCATACTTTCCTGCATCTGTTTGCAGCACGATGCTGCCCTGCCGTATCCTGTTTTGCCTGCACAAAGCATCAAGCGTCTGAGTTCTTTGCTCCCGGGGCAATGTTTCTGCGTCTGCCTGCTTACTGCTCACAATACCTCCCGTAATTCGTTCACCGGCTGCTGAATATAATTCAACATCTGCAAGGACGCTGTCGATGTAAAAGCTTCCTTCAGGATACTGTCTGAGATTGATAAATACGTTTGCCGTCGGGGACAACATCCACAACGTGTAATCTTTGTGAGGGAATGCACCGGGGATGTAATTCTGGTCAAATTCCTCATGAAACCATCGCACAATGTTTGCAAAACTTCGGAGATTATTGTACTTGGCAAACTGCTCCCGCTGAGATACTCCAATAGCGTCTGTCGTCCATGATGTTCTCCTTACCAATTTCGGAGCGTCAAATTCTGTATGTGCAAGAACCATGTAAGGGCTATGAAAAATAAGCGAGGCGCAGGTAACGATCTCATATGGGCTTTGAGTCCAGTGCGCTCTCTGCGGATCCCTTGCGATGTGTTGGATACGGTCTGGTGTAATCTCCTCTGTTATCATAGATAATGAAAGTGCTCGATCATTTAAAAAGGGGTAGCATAGATAATTTCAGTTACAACATCCTAGAATCTTGCTAACCACAATCATTAAAAACAAGCGCTCTCCTCTGTTTTCCGTATGAAAGCAGTCATCCTCGCGGCGGGGAAGGGAGTGAGAATGCTTCCTTTGACAAAGGACAAGCCGAAAGTCATGATTCCCGTCAATGGGCATCCTTTTTTATTATACCTTATCGAATCGCTGAAAAAAGCGGGAATCACGGAGTTCTGTTTTATTGTTGGATATCAGGGAGAAAAAATTGTTGAGTTCGTTCGGTCGCTTGATATACACGCAGATTTCATTCATCAGGACGAACAACTGGGCACTGCGCATGCCGTGCAGCTCGCGGAACAGTATATTTTCGAGGATGATTTTCTCGTAGTGAACGGTGATAGCCTTTGGGGCGTTGACGATATTAAGAAAATGATTGTGCAGGATGATTTCAACTATATCGCGGCATTGAAGCATGACCATCCGGAGAAGTTCGCCGCATTGGTAACTAAGGGAGACTTGCTCATTGGTATCGTGGAGAAACCGCGTGAGCACGTGAGTACTCTCATCTCTACAGGAATGTACAAATTTACAAAGGAAATTTTCGGCGTGATCCATAAAGTGAAGAAAAGTTCAAGGGGAGAGTATGAATTGCCCGATGCCATCCAGATGCTCGCGCGGAAGAACAAAGTCAAAGTGAAAGTTGTCCAGAAATGGATCGATTTTGGCAGGTTAGAGGACATTCCAAAAGTTGAAGCGGCGCTGGAAGGGTATACACCGGCGAAGATAAAGCGGTAAGAACTTCTTTTAATGCGTTATTGCCAGCCATGGCGCCGGTCGGATCGGGGGATGTCCCTTACGGGGTGATCCGACGCCGAGCGAAGTGAGGCAAGGCCGCCATGATTGGCTGGCATTAGAGTAAGTATATTTTTTCTCGGTGTTGCACTTTTCGTTCACAAACAATTTTCTCTTCTACAACACCTTATGTCATTGTACCCTAAACCAAGGAGGTGGGACAATGGGAGGATGCTACGGCAGTTCTTACGGGCACTCAAGCCCATGCAGCACGCCTAGACCGGCTGCAGAACCAATGGACGCTCAGTCATTGTTTAAGAGGAGGTTCAAGCAATACCTAAAAAGTGGTGACCGCGCAGACTTGCAAAAAGCGTTGCAGGCGCTCAATGGTGAGCACAAAGGAGTCATCAATCTTATGCACCAGGCAGCTGGAATTGATGCCGCGGTAAAAGACTTCTCAGACTTCGAGATTGAGGCAAAATTCGAGATTGACCTTCAAAGGCGAAATGGCAAAAAAGCGAAGGAGCCGGCCATAGAAGAGATCATGGACACATTCGACATGCAGTTCTCTCCGGGGGCGCTCTGGATTAAAGATCCTGTGAATGCAGTCGCTACAGGTCAAAACCGCTTCTTTGGCACGGAGGATGGTGAGGAGAGAGTTGTCATCATCACAAAAGGAGGGGGAGTCTACCTCAAGGAAAAAGGAAGTGTTGAGCCTTACAGCTTCGGAATCCCTGCTGAAGAGTACATCCTGAGAAGGAGAGAGACCCGGGTTGCAACAACCCTGGATGCATGTGTCGCAGCGCTCTTGCGCCATAATAAAGATGGAAAGTTGAGAGACATGGGGATCATAGAAAAAGTAAAAGGCGACTTCTTCCTCATCAACGCGCAGTCTGGAACGGAAATCGGATGCTCTGTAACAGACAGTTATAAACTTCCGGAACGTGAAAAACGCCAGCTTCAGCTTGAATTAGAGTATGCCGGCCAAATCCCTGGATTCCCCGCGCCCACAAAGCAATCCGAGCGAGCGATAGTTGAGGAAATGAGCAGGCTCTACAGGGGGCTTCTCGTGACATTTGGAGTTGAACCAGTTCCTATAAACGCGGACTGGCAGCTGCAGCTTACACCAACAGTTGAGAGAAAATATGATTTTGTCTCAGGCAATGGGCATCAAGCACGCATTCCAGCGGATCGCGACAAAATACTGGAAAGTCTCAATCTTGCGCGGAGAGGCAGGCAGATAGCGTACGCTGGAAAGTGACCCTATGATCATCTATTTTTCTGGAACGCAGGGTGCTGGAAAGAGCACGCTCATTGAGGAAATATGCAAGGCAGATCCTGAACAGCATATCGCATATCCTGATCGCTTGAAGTTCGTGAAAGTCTTGACGCCAGTTGAAAGGCAAGTCGCGAAGATGGTAAAATTTTATCAGGAAAAATGCGATCAGGCAGCTTTCGCTACAGAACATCCCGGCAAAATCGTGCTCGCGGACAGGAGCTTCTATGATGGGATCGTGTACGGGAGAGCGTTCAGGAATCTTGGATGGATCACCGCGGAGCAATGCGATATGATTGAAGAGATTGCAAGGCTCATGATGGCGGTTACAGGGGACACGTTCGCGCACTATGAAGTGCTTGTGAATCCTCCGTTTGACGTCGTGCAGAAACGCCTTGAGCATCGCTGGGCAGAGAACAGGAAGAAATGGAAGGAAGATGACATCGCGTACATCAGAGAAGCACACGCTGAGTTCAACAGGATGCCCTCTTATTTCAGAGGGGCTTCATTGCTTGTGCTGAATGAAGAGAAACCATTGGATGTGCTTGTGCGGGAGTTCTTTGATTGGGCGGAGGAGCAGCCGTTCAGCCAGGAATACAAGGACTTTCAGGCGGGTGTTGATGAGTTGGTCGCGGCGAAATAGCAGAGTGTTGTAGTTTTTGTTTGAATAGTTATATCTTATCTACAACGCTACCTAACGTGGTACCATGACAACGGTACAAGAACACATACAGCATCTGCGCCATGCAGAGCACCAAATACGAGGTAAAGCAGACAGCGAAATCGAGCATCTTGCAGAGCAACGACGAACTCTTGAAGTGATTCAAGGAACGGGCATCGAACTCTTTGTGGAGGGAGACCATATTTGGACGCCTGAAATGCAAAGGGCTACGCGAGTTCAGGTTGTGCTTGAGGAGCAGCCGCACTATCACTCAGAGATTAATCAAAGCCCCCAATACGTGCGACAGCGCAATTTTCCTCCCGCAGGTGTGTGGAGGGCAGTGTTCGACTTCACACTGAAGCTCCCGGTCGGTGAGGTGGTTCAATGGGATCAAGTGGTACGGTGCCATTCTCCAACCTGGCTTGAAAATGATCATTATGCAATCATGAAAGGGATACCCCGGCGAACCCACGGTTGCCATGGACATTGCGATTCCGACAACCTGTTTGTAACGATACTGCATCCGCGAGCTGTGGATGAGATTCAGCGGTACTTTTCAGACCTCAACGCCCCACAGCACCTTGTAAAAAAACTTGGCGACCTGGTTACAGAAGTAAGAACTCAATATCCCGCAAAAGAGCACTTTTATCAGCTATCATACGGATAATGCCACACCATTATACTAAAGTAGCCATATCCTTATAAATAAACCATTAAATACTACAACACCATGACAATGGACCTCAAAACCGCGAAGTCCATCCAGGACTTTGTGTACGCCCAGCCGAGAACGATTCAGGATGTTGCGTTAATGCTGGGAAAGAACTGGAGAACAGCCGAGAGTTATGTTGAGCAGGTCGCCAAAGACTATGGCACGATTTCTGTCAAAACATTCCGCGCCGGAACGAAAGGCGCGTTAAAAATTGTGTTCTGGGCGCACATTGAGAAGATTCATGCGAACTCCATGCAGGAAACATTACTCTCGCAAATCAAGCGCGGCCGCCAGAAAGGGGATTTTGAGCCGTTTGACATTTATTATTACGCTAATGATAAAAACTTCTATGTTAAGCCTTCAAATCAGGAGGAGGATCAGCAGCTTATTGAACTGCTGCAGAGCGCGAAGAGTGTCATCCTTAATTTCTCTGGAAATCTTTCATGGACAAAAAGAAGGTTCAGCAACAAGACGTTCACGCAGATCCTTCCAGAGCTTGTGAGGAAGGGAGTAGCGATCAAACTCCTCACGCGCATTGACATAGCAAGCGTGCATAACATGCGTGAGATTGAGAAAATCAATAAGGAAGCGGGGTATGACGCGATTGAAATCAGGCACGCATTTCAGCCCTTGCGCGGATTCATCATAGACGGAAAAATAGCTAACCTCAAGGATGAAAGAAAGAGCATCCAGTACAAGAAAGGTGAATTGCGGGCGGACATGGATATCTACTTCAATGTCATGGATCCCATCTGGGTCTCCTGGCTTGAGAAAGTGTTCTGGCATTTGTTCTCGCAGGCGATGCCCGCCAAAGAACGATTAGAGGAATTGAAGAAGATCGATGAGGCTATTTTGAATAGTGCGAAGAATTAGAAATCTTTAAGAAGTTGCGGATTGTTAGGCACCTATGCTTCCAATTAAACAGTTACGATATGCAATCAGCCTGAAAAAGGTCGAGCGCGTTTCCCAAAACCTCGGTCGAAGGGAATCCGTTCCGGAGCACGTCTGGGGGGCATTGATTCTTGCTGAATACTTTCTTCCAATAATCAAAAGAAAACTCAATCACCAAAAAGTTCTTCAACTGCTCTTGTTCCATGATCTCGTTGAAATCGAGGCGGGAGATATGAGTTTTCTTGCGAAAGAAACTCAAGCGCAAAAAATTAAGCGCAAGTACAAAGGATTCCTCAAAGTGCTCAAAAAGATCCCGCCATCCATGCGTCCCCATTACAAAAAGCTATTTCATGAGTATGAATCCAAGAAAACTTGGGAAGCGAAGTTCGCGCAGGCCATCGATAAATTTGAGCCCTTGCTCCACAATCTTGATTACAAGGGTGATTGGAGACAGCTGGGACTCACCGAAAAAATCATAAGGGAGAAAAAAGGCCCGTACCTGGAGCCGTTTCCTGAGCTTGTCAAGGCATTCAATGAGTCCGTGCAGCACTGCAAGAAGAAAGGGTATTTGTAGTTCTTGAGAAAAGATTATATACATGGTCCGCTGAATTGGGGACATGGTCTTTGCACTCATTTACAACTTTCTCAATCAAGCGCGAGGAGGAGATGCAACGCATGCCGGAGACAATGACAGTGAATCTCCTGCGATTTCATGATAATCCGGGATGGTATGAAATTCAGAGGGAACTGCCTGAAGCCATTGGCCTTGTCACAATGAATCCCGTTCCTTTTTACGCAGGTTCTGACGAGAATGCCATGCGGATGCTGCGAATGGCGATTGAAGAACTTCACACAGATAGACTTCTTCCCGGAGAGATCAGAAGGGGGGCGTACGGTCCTCATTCATCTGGTCTTTTGGACAGAATGGCGCACGCGCCAAATGCTATTGAATCAAGAAGAGTCTGGGCTGAGGCAGTGCATGCGTATTAATTCTGACTAACTTGTTCATTCACTAAACGTTCCTCAATTCCAGTCAGTTCCGTAACAATAAATCTGAGACGTTGTGATCCATGATTCGTGTCCACATCAACCTCAAAACGGTATCCTCCAAAACATCCAATCACATCATACTTTCGCGTGTTCTCAATCATCCCTTCATACGTCTCCCCTTTGATGCGGCGTATGTGCTCATCGCGGAGATATGCGATAACTGCTT
>CAZHJH010000018.1:0-16394 GCA_964533475.1 uncultured Methanosarcinales archaeon | reverse complement strand
TCAATCTCATTCTTCGCCGTTACTAATACTGCACCATGCGAGAACACGATCATATCCCCAAAGTGAGCCGCGTGCTCATTCGCCTGCACAGTAACATATTTCTTAAGCCGTTGCGCGAGCTCAAGCGTATTGATAGGTTTATTGAGCGTCATAAGGTATTTTCCTTTATCACAGACTTTCACAATGCTTCTCGCTCTGTCGCCCTCCAGATATTCATAAACTCCTCTGCAGCAGGGGCAGTCACTCCGTTTATTCACGGTAATATGCATTACCTCGTTGTTTGCCACATTTATTCGAATAAGATCAGATTGAGTATTGCCATTCACTAGAAACTGCATTGCTTTTGCGGCAGCGATGGAGCCAACGAGAGTCACAGCGGCGTTCATAACACCCGCTTCTAAGCATGTTTCCCCTTGTTTTTCACCGCTGAAGCATCTGAAACAAAAGCTTTCAGGATGAATGAACGCTATTGCGCCTATCGCGCTTATTGCTCCCGTATAGATCCACGGCAATCTGTACTTTTTGCAGTAATCATTAATCAAATACCTTGTTGCATTGTTGTCTGTGCAGTCAATGACGAGATCAACGCCAAGAAAGTCTATTGTAGTTCGATTCAGGTCTTCGTATCTCACTTCAATATCTGAAAACTGCTCAAGTTTTTCTTTTGCAACAAAGACTTTTGGCTTTCCAACATTGTTCATATCGTAAAGAATCTGCCTGTCAAGATTCGATTCCTCAACAATATCACGGTCTATGAGGATAAGCTTAATGTGGCTTCGCGCCAAAAGAGATGCCACTGTGCAGCCTGTTCCTCCTACTCCGACAATGGCAACGGTTTTTGGTTTTTCTATTCTGATTTCAGGCATAGCTCCTCCTCTAATGTGCATGCGTTGCAGATTTTGGAAGCGCACGGATCACCGCAGCGCTCGCAGTATGAGAATGATTTTCTGTTTCTGTACTTCTCTTTAAGGTCGGGAATGATTTCAAGAAACGCATTTACGATCCCCTGCTTCGCTCCCGGATATTTTTGCTCTAATAGATTGAGCTCATCCCGCACCGTTGCCCGAAACGAGAGATGGATGTTTGGGCATTCGTTGAAATTGACGTGAAAGCCCCGCAGGATGCAATACAGCCGTGTTTCCTTCTCAGATACAAAGTACAACGGCTTTACACGGGGAACAAACTTCTCATTGTCATGCAATCCTGTAATCGGCCCAAGGCCAGCATTATGACCCATATTCCCTTTAACGACATTCATCAATAAACTCTGGCTTTCGTCATCGAGGTTGTGTCCAGTCACGAGCTTTGTCGCTCCTAGTTCCCTAGCCGTCCTATTCAATGACGTCCTTCTCAAAATCCCGCAGACAGTGCACGGCTTTTTATTGAATTCCTTCATCGCCTTATCGCGCACTGCATCCAAGGTCATCCCGTACTTTTGCTTAAATGAGGCAACATGCAATTGAATCTTTTTTTGATCGCAAAATAGCCTTAGATCATCAAGCGTATGATCCCTATACCCTTCAATGCCCTCATCAATCGCCAGCGCAAAAAACGGCACGTTGTGCTCCCTGCAGAATTTCATCGTTAAATACAACACATTAAGGCTGTCCTTTCCTCCTGACGCGGCGACGCAGATCGTATCTCCCTGCTCGATGAGCTTATACTTTCTTATTGTCCAGAATACTTTGTCCTCAAAATAACTCAGAAAGTGGTCTTTGCAGATCTTCTGCCCTAAACCGTCATACACCGCTTTCTTGCCGCATCTGCAGTCCATCAGCCACCCGAGACGACACTGAGAATTTTAACATCATCTGTCTCGGATAGCTGCTCATCTTCGAGCACGACTTCATTGTTCTTGACAAGGATGACCGTAGAAGGATTTATTCCTAATTCCGCAAGAAGTTCCTTCCCTGTAACGGATTTGTTCAGCTCTAACAGCTTGTTTTCCTTTTCAATGAAGACGTGCATATGCCTCTCCGAGACTAATTCCCGTGAAGTCTATGTTTATGAATGTGGGATGGTTTTTAAAGGTTGTGGGGAAACATTTATATACTAGTAAGATTAATCTTACTTTGGTGATACCATGGATATTGCGATAACCAAAATGTCTTCAAAAGGCCAGATTGTCATTCCCACTGAGATGAGGGAAGACATTAAGGAAGGAGAGAAATTGCTTATTATAAAGAATGGTCCTCAAATCATCATGAAAAAGGCGAATGCGTTGGATAAGAACTTACATGCAGAGCTTGAATTTGCCAAGCGAACGGAATCAGCGTATAAGCGCTATGAACAAGGGAAGTTTAAGTCTATGGAATTTGATGCGTTTATTGGCGAAATGAAGAAATGGTAACAATTGAATTTGATCCTGAGTTTCAAAAACTCTTCTCTAAGATAAAGGATCCATTAACTAAAGAAAAAATCATTAAGCAGGTTGCAAAGCTCAGGGAAAATCCTGAACTTGGTAAGCCGATGCGCTATAATCGCAAGGGGACTAGGGAACTCTATAGCTCACCCTTCCGGCTTTCGTATATCTATCTTAAAGAAAAGGACACTATTGTTCTATTAGCTCTGTACCACAAGGATGAGCAGTAATAGTTAGGCTCTATTTTTTATATGCGTCATTCATCCACCACTTCTTAAAAAAAGGCAGCGTCAAGGTTGAAAGAAAAAACCCAATAGCGGGAACAAGCGCGCTCAAGAATGGATACGGTGCCTTGATTAAAACAAGAAATATCACGATCACGATATACGTCATCACAGTAATAATAATCCTTCGCGTATAACTTATCTCCCATGCTTTGTCGAGCTCGACTCGCTGATTGCGGGCTTTGATGGATTCGATCTCTTTTTTCATTAACACCGTATCAGAATGCGATTATATAAATTTATCTTCTCAATTGCGCAATGGATCGTTTTAAATTCTCCCGTGCTTGCTGCTCATAGCGCTGTCTGAAAAAAGGAGTGTGATAAATGTACGGTCTATGTAGAAACCTTTGGAGTATTTCAGAACGTTTTTCTCTAAACGTTGCTTCGTCAACCCATGAATATTCCGAACGAATTCCACGTTCATACGCGTCGAATTCCTGTGGGCTTTTTCCCAATATTGAAAGATCAATGTCAACAATGAATTTGGCATCTCGCTGTTGAGCAGATTCCGTGTGTTTTGTAGCCATGATGAGCAATAGCGCGTCATTTCCAAATGTAGTGGGGAGCCGAGCATTCGTTGCAACCTCATGGGCAATGAGTGCACTGTCTTCTTCATTCCTATGTGAATGAGGGTTATAAATAAAATCATGATAAAACCATGCAAACTCCACACGATCCGGAAGTTCTAAGAGTGATCGAACAGTGTTAAGATCATTCCATCCTGATGCAAGGTGAGTGAGATTGTGATACGCCCGATGAGATTCTGTGTACTGTGTCTCGATAAGTTGCCATGGCAGTATTGGATCTCCAAAAGCTTTAATCCGTTCCCATAATGCAAAAAATTTCTCTTTCATTGTATCCTCAAAAACGCTCGTATCTCTTCAAATAATCTCTGCGTTCCATCAACAACTCCAGAGTTATCATACACCCAGACATGACCACTCCTGTCGCGCTGAATGGCGTCATCAATATGTCTCTTTTTGCCTGCGAATCGCAGCTGGCTGTTTAAACGGCGTTCGATTTGACCGGCTGTTAAGCCGCGCTGCTGCATTCGTTCAGCCTGCACGCGTTGATCAGCCATGACGAGTACGACATTGTTGTTGCAGATATACGACATATCTGCTTCCGCAATCAATGCAGCATTAAAGATTATTAATCCTTTTTGGTCATACATTTCCTTGCTCAGCCGAACGAGCATGGGAGTTCTCATGATCTCATTGAGTTTACGCAATGCCTCAGGTTCATTGAATACTATGGCGCCCAGCGCCTTCCGGTCAATAGACCCATCCCCGAGCAACAACTGCTGTCCAAGCGCGGATGCTATTTCCTCTCGCACGCTTACATACCTTGGCTCAGTTCTCGATTGGCGGATATCGTGCCCAATCTCATCAAGTTCAATATGATGAACTCCAAACCCGGCAGCTGTAGCATGCTCTACGAGTTTCCTGCTCACATACGTTTTTCCCGTGCCGGGCTCTCCTGTCACACCAATAATATACTGTCCACGAATACGCTCTTCCAATGCCTGTTTGACATTCATTGGAACAAGTTCATGCACTTGCCCTTGCTCTTTCACGAGGGCTTTTGCGGCACTCGAACTTACGGCGGCGAGATGGGGTTTTGCAAATAAAATATGGGTATCAATACCGAGCGCCTGTGATTTTCCCAAATCATCAAGAATCCGCTCATATCCAATATCCGCGGCATCCCTCGCGCCTTTTATTATGACAGGAATGTTATTCTCATATGCGTACTGCACAGTCAAACCCCTGTATGACACAACTTCGACATTGGGGAGGTGGCGGCATACCTGCTCCGCCAGCCTCTTTCTTTCGTCAAGTGTGAACATGTATTTTTTGTCGGGATTTTCTCCTATGCCAACAACGACATGATCAAAAGCAGCCGCAGCCCGCTCGATAATGTCCAAATGCCCGTATGTTATCGGATCTCCGGAGAATGCGTACAAAGCAGTTTTCATGCAGATGTTACTACTTAAGAGTATATAAATATTGTGAAGAAGATGTATATCCATGATGCATAACATATATAAGTCGGATTATTGCCCAATTCAATATGAAAACACTAATCGCATCTATGTTGCTTTTTGCAACGGTCATCCTCGCGTTAGGATGCGCACAAGAGACTACACAACCCGTACAGACACCACAGCCAGCAATTCCCACGGAACAGCCTCCGTCATTGGAAGTTCCAGTCCCGGGCTCTGACGTTCCAGAACAAATAGTAGAGGGCGAGGAAACAGCGCCGGAAGGCAGCGCTCCCGTGACCTTCGTTATAACCGGAGAGAACTTCAAGTTCGTCATGAATGGGCAGGATAATCCGGACATCAAAGTAAAGGTCGGAGATACCGTCAGGATCGAATTCTCCGCCGCGGAAGGCTTCCATGACTGGGTTGTGGACGAGTTCAGCGCGAGAACAGAACAAGTAAGACCGGGAACGCCAACATCTGTTGAGTTTGTCGCGGACAAAGCAGGTACGTTTTCGTATTACTGCAGCGTTGGCGAACACCGTGCATTAGGCATGGAAGGCAATCTGATTGTGGAATAATTTTTTCTTTTATATTTTTATGGACCCTATATGTTTTTAAATGGAGTCGTATTTTGAATGTACGGGGATTATGGTATTATCACTCTTGCGCAGAAGGACGGAACCAGTGGCCGAGCAGCAAAAACAAGTATACACTCCATTGCCGCCGTATCTCCATACGATGTTTGTTAATCTCGGCCCGGAGGGTATTGTCAGTCTTGCGAAGACCATTGATGCGATCGCGCTGGCATGCATCGAGTCTGGTTCTGTCCGGGAAGCTGTTGCTGCAAACCACCCTGATATGCCTAAATCTGATTTCGTCTCTAGTACTTACTTAGATGTACAGGTTGCACAATTACTTATGAGCTGCTTATCGGGAAAGGGACGCCAATGGGCAGACTGGCGCCGTTACAGAGGACATATGGTGGAAATAAGCCCTGGCATTGTTCTGGGTCTTAAGGAGCTCACCTCAGCGAGCGAGTATGAACGAATTCCTGTGTACGAGCTTGCCAATCTTCAATACTCCGATCAAACATCAAATGTGCACAGGAGCATGAGAAAAGATAAAAGTTCATACCGAAACTCGCTGCAAGCCATCATGGGTGTTGTTTGCGAACGCGAGGAGGATATGCAGCGTGTCATTGCAGATTCTATCGCTGGTGTATTCCGGGACGACTCCCTTCCTGCAGTAATCTCCTTGGGCGAACTTGAACGGATTTTTGAGCCCATCGCTAGTCGCTACCACATAGCTCATTTGCTGATGCTGGGCATCAAACATATGGATAAAGAAAGATCATTCCGGTTGCTTAGTCCCCCCCGCCACCTTGGCGGATTCCTTGACGCATCAATCCGCCTTAAAGAAGAGATTATTGGGTACCTTATGCAGTCCAATCCCAACGAAAGAAACTGGCCTGAGAAGCATTCTGCGGTATATCTCCTTCAAACACTCCCTCCGGAAGAAATTCGACGCTGCATCATAAAGATCCCCGATATCGCGCGCGATCTATGGCAGGCTGATAGCCAGGTTGCCGGCATATTGCCATTTACAGACACGCGATCTTCTCCAGAAACATCATATTCTCACGCCATTCGCGTGCTTGCAGAAAAAATCGGGCAGGATCTTCCCCCTGTTCATTAAGCCTTACTTTACCTTACAAATCGAGCATTCCGCAGGCAAGTCCTTCTCATGCTTTCTGTGTAATTCACATACGCACTTTGATCCGCGCATCTTTACGCACAGCTCATAGATATACTGCATCGCATTCTCTTTATTGCGCATGATCTTATCCGCGGTTTTACGGACATCTTCCATGTCACTCGCTGTGAATTGGAGTTCGCTAGCTCTTTTTTGGTTTAAATATTGAGAAATCGCTGCCTCCGTGATGCCGAGCACTTTTGCCGTCTGCTTCTGGCTCAGCTGGAAGTCATGTACGAACACTTTCGCAAGCTCTTTTCGAATGGCTGGAATCACATACCAGACCTCGATTTCCTGTGGCATGACTTTGGGCATAGAAACGTGACTTAACAATTGAGAAGTATATAAGGTTTTTGTTCATTAAACGTATTATCGGTGATACACCTCAAATTCACGCAAAGCTTTAAATATATGCTAGACTTAACAATAGTTAATTATATGGGTAATAGAAAGGTTTAACATGGCACCATCCACAACCGCAAGCATGAAGGATTTTGAGATCAACAGAGAGACATACGACCATTATAATGAAGAGAGGCTGACGTTCAAGGCGAAGGAAGGCATTAACGAAGAGGTTGTCCGTGCAATCTCTAAGGATAAAGGCGAGCCAGATTGGATGCTCCAGATACGGCTTAAAGGCCTGAAGATGTTCAAAGAACTGCCGTTGCCCACATGGGGTCCAAGCTTAGCAAAACTCGACCTCAGCCAAATCCATTTCTTTATGAAGCCGGACGCGCAGAGAAACGCGCAGAGCTGGGATGACGTGCCAGAGGACATTAAAAAAACATTCGAGAAGCTCGGCATTCCAGAGGCAGAGCGGAAAGCACTCTCCGGTGTTGGAGCGCAGTATGAATCAGAAGTCATCTACCACAAGCTCAAAGAAGAATGGGAGTCGAAAGGCGTCATATTCCTTGATTGTGATGAGGCTGTAATAAAACATCCGGAACTCATTAAAAAATATTTCATGACATCATGTGTCCCGATTGGACTTCATGCTTTTACAGCGTTGCACGCCGCTGTGTGGAGTGGGGGGACTTTTATCTATGTGCCCAAGGGCGTCAAAGTGACGACGCCTTTGCAGGCATATTTCCGCATGAACGCGAAAAAAGGCGGCCAGTTCGAGCACACATTAATTATCGTTGACGAAGGCGCGGAAGTGCATTACATCGAAGGATGCTCAGCTCCTCAGTACACACAAAGCTCCCTGCACGCCGGCTGTGTCGAGATTCACGTGCTCAAAGGAGCGCGAGCAAGATACTCAAGCATCGAGAACTGGAGCAGGAATACGTTCAACCTGAATACGAAGCGCGCAGTCGTATATGAGGACGGCGTCATTGAATGGGTAAACGGCAATCTCGGCTCAGGCGTCACGATGCTTTATCCCGCGTCCATTCTCATCGGAGACCGGGCAAAATCCGATTTTATTGGAATCGCATTCGCAGGAAAAGACCAAAACCAGGACACGGGATCTAAAGTGGTGCACGTTGGAAAGGGCACAAGCTCAACAATATCATCAAAGTCGATCAGCAAGAACGGGGGGATTACTACCTACCGTGGATTATTAACAGTGGCAAAGGGCGCGAAAAACACGAAGTCAAGCGTGAACTGTGATGCTCTTATGATGGACAATAAAAGCATTTCAAACACGTTTCCGTTCATGGACATCAAGGAAAACAGCGTCGATATCGCGCATGAGGCGACTGTAGGAAAAATCAGCAAGGACCACATTTTTTACCTCATGAGCCGCGGCTTGGATGAAGAAACGGCTACGAGAATGATCGTTTCCGGATTTATAGAGCCCATCGTGAAAGAGCTGCCATTGGAATACGCGGTTGAACTCAATAGGTTGATTGAACTCGAGATGGAAGGGTCGCTAGGGTAGATTTATTAATCCTCATCATACACGTGATTTTTATGGAATTCGAGCAATTCTTGCGCAGCGAACCTGAACCCCTCAAGCAATACCGCTTGAAGCATTTCGCAAGCATGAAGACCGCACGCATGCCAGACACAAGATATGGATTGTCCATACGCATTCAGCCTCCGTTTGACGTTACACGCATTGAGCCATCAGAGGCGCATGGCGAGTTCACCGCTTCAAAACAGCAAGGTGTCGATATTCATGTCCAGCCGAGCCCGGATATGCTGAAGCCGTTCCTGGATGATTCATGGATTAGGAATCCCCATTATGTCACCCACCTTAATCAGGCGTTCACGAATCACACTGTTTTTATTCAGATTGATGGAGTGATTGCCCAACCCATTGTCCTCCATACCCTCATGAAAGGATCTCCGTTTATCCAGAAAATCTGCATACATGCAAAGATAGGGAGCTCCGCGACCGTGTTCTTGGAAAAAAAGAGTGTGGGAATGCATTCAGGATATACTGCAGACATCATTCAAATCCTCACGGAGCCCGGTAGCACGATGCGATGCGTCACCGCGCAGCATGTTCAGCCGGGAGTAGCCGTTGTGCAGCAGCGCATGTCGCAGTCCATGAAAGAGAGCTCAGTTGAATGGATTGATCTTTGCCTTGGCGGATCCTACGTGCGCTCTGAAGTGAATACAACCCTTTTGGGAGAGGGCGCGTCAGCGCGCAACACGATACTCTTTTTGGCCGCGGACACACAGCTCTTCGACTTGTACACGGAATCAAGGCATGTTGCCCCAAGGACATTCTCGCAGATCCTCACAAAAGGAGTTGTAAACCATCACGCGAAAGTGCTCAGCCGTGGATTGATTCGCATTGAGGAAAACGCGTACGGCTCTGATGGCTATGAAAAACAGGACACGCTGCTCTTGAGCGATGAAGCGGAAGCGGATGCTATTCCCAATCTTGAGATTCATAATCATGACGTGAAGTGCAGCCATGGATCCACGGTTGGCCAGGTCGATAAGGAAAAGCTTTTTTATCTCATGAGCCGCGGCCTCTCAAGAAAGGAGGCGGAACGCACAATCGTTGAAGGATACTTCACTCCTGTGCTGGAATATCTTGGTGATGCCCGGAAACATGTGGAAAAGCAGCTGCTCGAGGGTTTGCGCACATGACGCTCACAAAAGAAGACGCGATCGCAGTGATGAAAGATATTCATGATCCTGAGCTCGGCCTCGATATTTACGCGCTTGGTTTAATTTATGACATTCAAATTAAGGAGCATGATATCGTGTATGTGAAGTTTACGCTTACAAGCCCCATGTGCCCGTTCGGGACGCAGATCATAACGGAAATGCGTGACGGCTTGTTGGCAAAGGGATTTAAAGAGCCTGAGCTTGACATCACGTTCGACCCGCCGTGGCAGCCAACGGATGAAGTGAAGATGATGCTGGGATTGCTATGAAGATCGTAATAAAAAATAGGAGACGGGAGCGCATTTTTGCTGATCTCTCCATTCCAAGAAAATCCAAGGGACTTGCAGTCATTGTTCCGGGGATAGGGGGTAATGTTGATCAACCACTGCTTTTGCGTGCGGCAAAGGCGTTCTCAGAATTCACGCTGTTACGATTTGACCCAACAAACAACGCGGGAAAGAGTGATGGCACTCTTGAAAAAGCGACAACAACCGGATTTATTCAGGATCTCGAAGATGTGGTCGTATGGGCAAAAAAACAAAAATGGTACTGCGAGCCTTTTATCCTTATTGGACACAGCCTCGGTGGTCTTGTGTGTCTGATCTACTCCGAACGACATCCAAGACAAATCAAGGCTCTAGCCCTCCTTGCGCCTGCTGTTTCGGGAAAACTCAGCCTGTCTAAATATTCCAAAAAAGATATTGCTGCGTACAAGAAAAGAGGATATGAGGAGCGATTCGATCGAATGCGGAAAAAAATGATAAGACTGCCGTGGTCGCATATGCAGGACCGGCTTAAGTACGATGCGATCAAAGGAGCGAAACATCTCACTATGCCCGTCTCCATTATTGTGGGCACTAAGGATAAACGTACGTCAGCGCAGCATCATCGTATGCTTTTGAATAAACTCAAGGGCCAAAAAGAACTCACAGTCATCCCCGGCGCAAGCCATAACTTTGACAATCATCAAGCTGAGCTCTCCTTAACGCTCAAACGATGGGCTCAGGTTTATAGTGACGAGCTTATTGATGTCGTTGACAAAAACGATAGGGTTTTGGGAACGGCCACAAAAGGGTTTTGTCATGCGAAAGGATTGTGGCACAGAAGTGTTGCGATCCTCATTAGGAACAAGGCAGGGGATATTGTCACGCAAATCAGGGCGAAAGGCAAACTGGGCGCCGGGCTCTTAGATAATTCCGCCAGCGGCCACATCCCTACAGGAGAGTCATATAGGACAGCAGCCATGAGAGAATTGAGGGAAGAGCTTGGCATTTCATGCAGGCTGCAGAGAATTGCGAAGCTCAGGGAAAACACGAGGATGTATGGCCCGCACATCAAACATATCTGGGAGCTCTATACAGGCGTTCACAACGGCCCCTATCATTATCAGAGATCGGAACTTGCCGGGATTAAGCTCCTGACACTCGAAGAACTGCAAAGCCTTATAAAAACAAAACCATCCTCGCTATGCGAAGGGTTTAAACAGGATATTCGCGCATACGCCCGGTGGAAAAAAGGATGAAAATCACAAACGACAAGGCAAAGGAGATTCGTAATGACTTTCCGATATTCAAAAGGAAGATCAATGGAAAACCGCTGATTTACTTGGATAATGCGGCCACGACGCAGAAACCCCGGCGTGTTCTTGACGCGATGCAGCGTTTTTACGAGCAGCATAATGCGAACATTCACCGCGGGGTATATCAGCTCAGTGAGGAAGCCACAGAACAGTATGAGCACGCGCACGCTGTCATTGGGAAATTTATTGGCGCGGATGCTGATGAGATTGTTTTTACGAGAAACACGACAGAATCATTGAATCTGCTCGCATACACGGTCCATGCGATCATGCCCAAACGCAAACATATTGTGCTAACCGAATTGGAGCATCATTCAAATCTCGTGCCATGGCAGCAGTTTGCGAAGCGGCATAGTATGAGCATTGTCTTCATCCCCATGAAAAGGGATTTCATGCTTGATTACGATGCAGCCGAGAAGCTTATTGGGGGAGACACTGCGATTCTCAGTGTTGGCCATGTCTCGAATGCGCTCGGAACGATTAATGACGTGAAAAAACTCGTAAGTATGGGAAAAAAAGCGGGCGCGATAACGATTGTTGACGGAGCCCAAGGCGCCGCTCATGTGCCTGTAAACGTAAAGGACATCAACTGTGACTTCTACGCATGCTCAGCACACAAGCTGTTCGGCCCAACGGGGATTGGTGCGCTGTATGGAAGAAAAGAACTCCTTGAAAAACTGCCGCCATTCCTCTTCGGGGGAGATATGATCAAGACCGTCTCATATCAAGATGCCACATGGAATGATGTTCCCATGAAGTTTGAGGCCGGCACGGGCGCAATCGCAGACGCGATCGGTTTTGCGGAAGCAATAGCGTTCATTCAATCCATCGGCATGGAAAACATCGCCGCGTGGGAGCGCGAGCTTACCCAATACGCGTTGAAAAGGCTTCGTCTGCCGGGGATTACGCTCTTACATGGCCATGACAGCGCAGGGATCATCTCATTCAATTGCGAGGAAATACACGCTCATGACGTCGCATCATTAGTGAGCGATGATGGCATCTGCATTCGAGGTGGACATCACTGCGCAATGCCGCTCATGGGTAAACTCGGAATCCCGGGAACATGCAGAATAAGCTTTTCAGTGTACAACAGCTTTGAGGACATTGACCAATTAATATCTTCATTATCAAAAATACAACACCTGTTTAAGGAGGGGGGAAAGACATGAAAAATCAAAGAACACCCGAATATCCCGTGCACAAACAATTCGTGAAGCGGTGGAGCCCCAGAGCATTGTCAGGAGAGCCAGTAACCAAAGAACAATTAATGACGCTGTTCGAGGCTGCGAAGTGGGCGCCTTCGTCATACAACAACCAGCCCTGGAGATTTGTGTATGCGATGCGCGATACTCCTGCATGGAGCACGTTTATGAATCTTTTAGGCCAATTTAACCAGCAATGGTGCCAGAACGGCGCAGCGCTTGTCCTCGTATGCGCTAAAAAGAATTTCGAGCATAATAATAAGCCATCCCGCACGCATGAGTTTGACACGGGCGCCGCATGGATGAGCCTTGCGCTGCAGGGGAGCCTCAGCAAGCTCGTCGTTCACGGAATGGAAGGGTTTGATTACGATCGCGCGAGGACGGAATTAGGCATTCCGGACGACTGCGACATCGAGTGCATGGTCGCGATCGGAAAAAAAGGAAAAAAATCTCGTCTTCACAAGGAACTCAGAAAGAATGAATTCCCGAACCAGCGCAAAAAGGTGTCAGAAATAGTGTTCGAAGGGAGGTACCGGGAGTAACGATGGAAGCGCATGAAATGTATCGCGAGCATATTCTTGATTTGTATAAACATCCGCATAATTTTGGCATGCTCAAGGACGCGACAAACGCGCATCGTGAATTCAATCCATTATGCGGTGATGATGTGACGATAGAGGTCATTGTGAAAGACGGAATGATCCAAGATATTAAGTTTCATGGGAAAGGCTGCGCGATTTCAATGGCTGCAGCGTCGCTTGTAACGGACGCGGTGAAAGGAAAACCAATAGCTGAAGTGAAGCGCATGAGTAAGGAGGATCTGCTCAACCTCTTGCACATTCCCGTGGGACCTGTGCGCCTGAAATGCGCATTGCTCGCTCTCGATACGCTGCATAAGTCAATTGGTGATGCAAAATGATTGAGGTACAGGATTTGCATGTGAGCATCGAAGGCAAAGAGATTATAAAAGGACTAACGATGAAGCTTGAACCTGGAAAAATCCATGCGCTCATGGGGCCGAACGGCTCAGGAAAAAGCACGCTCTCCTTCGCGCTCATGGGCCATCCGAGTTATGCGATAACCTCAGGCAAAATAATGTATAAAGGCAAAGATATCACGGAGCTTCCCCCGGATGAGCGCGCAAAACTTGGAATATTTCTCTCATTCCAGTATCCCAGCGAGATTCCAGGAGTAACCATATCGAATTTTCTGCGCACCGCGCTCAATGCTAAGCGCTCTTCTCCCATCGGAGTGCCTGAATTTATAAAACTCATGGATGAAAAGATGAAGCTGCTTAAAATCGATCCTCAGTTCAAGAAGCGCTATGTCAATGAAGGGTTTTCGGGAGGCGAGAAGAAGCGCGCAGAGATCCTGCAGATGGCCGTGCTTGATCCTGAGCTCGCCATTCTTGATGAGACAGACTCGGGGCTTGACATTGATGCGCTGCGAGCAGTCGCGGAGGGCATTAACACGGTCATGACAAAGGAGAAATGCATTCTCATCATCACGCATTACAAGCGCATCCTCGAATATGTCAAGCCGGACAAAGTGTTTATTATGATCGATGGCAAAATAAAGCTTGAAGGCGAAGGAGATCTCGTTGACCACCTCGAAGAGAAAGGCTATGGCTGGATTCAGGACGAGTGAATGTTGATTTTGTGCTTGAATTCTGAAAGTACAGGAGCCTTTAAAAAACCTATTGCTGACGCAGCGGGGCAAAGAACTTCGGTGGGTGCTCATTAAACTCTCTGCGGATGGAATGTCTGAGCGGCTCGAGCACCTGAAGATCAGCGATGATGTCCCGTATGAGGTCGGGAAGTTCCCTGCGCCCATTAAAGACCGATGCTCCCAATGCTATTACATCTCCACAGATTGCGCCGTATCTCGTAAGCGTTTTCTCTTGTATATCGGGATTGTCCACAGCTAATCCGCTTTTGACCAGATCATACAAATACTCCTGGAATCTGGGATCATAAAAGACTGAGCAGAAACGAGCGTATCCATCCTCAATAGTCCCTTCGGTTCGATAGACGGCGTCCGACAATGGTCGCAATGCGTCCATGACTTCATTCGGCTGAATGAGCATATCCCTAATAAAACACGTCTCTATTTATAAAGCCACCGGAGACCTTTCGGCACTCTTCGTTTGATTTCCGTATTGCGCTTTTCTGTGAACGCCCTGCACTTATGAAACCGCATGAACTTTGTTTTCATAATCCCGCAGAACCAAAGAAACTCTATGCGAAACGTCATGGAAGGGCGCGCCCAAACGAGAGCATAATATTGCCACCATGCTGAGCCTGTCGTCATATACACGAGCGCTTTTTTCCCCTTCAGATGTCCAAGAGGTATGGCTCCTTCATAATGATACGCCCAGCGCGATGTAAATACGCGATCAATAAATCCTTTGAGAATGGCGGGCATCGACCCCCACCACACGGGAAATATGAAAATGATTTTGTCCGTTTGCTCAATCTTCTTCTGGATATCCTGATTCGTTTGTGAGACTGTTCTGTTCCCAGAGACATAATGTTCCTCCTCATGAAGCACGGGGTCATAATGCATCGCGTATAAATCAAGCACTTCATATGGTTTTTTCTGCTGATCGAGGTTATTTTTAACTTCCTGAAGAATAGAAAAACAATGCCCACCCGTGTTCGGGTGAGCGTATATAACGAGCGTATTCATCTAAAACATCTCTTTTTTCCAGAGTGCTTTTTCAAGGCTCCACTTGCCCGCGCCGTACGCCTTCATGACAAGGAACGCCGCAAGATTGAGCAATGCGGCTTCTCCGTCATTCGCAAGCGGATTGATCCCTTGAGGAAAGTGCACAAACAACAGCGCCACAATCATCACAATGCCGCCGAGTATCGCTGCAAGGCGCGTGAATAAGCCAACGGCAATGCATATGCCCCCCACAAACTCAATCAAACCCACAAGCACCGCAAAGAAGCCTGCAGCTGGGAGTCCCATTCCCGAAAGCATGCCCGTGAATCCAGCGATGCCCGGCTGCGCGAACAGCTTTCCATAGCCATGTATGGCCAATACAATCCCCACAATCACGCGAAAGACCACGTAATAGTAAGGTATCATCTTATCCATGTTTTTCAGCATGTAATCACCCCATGCTCCCATTTCCGATGAGGGATATTTAAATGTTATGCCCTGGCATTCCAGTATCTTTAAATACTTTGACTGCGCAAAAAGCGCCATGCTATACCTCTTCGACTTTGATGGGACGCTCATCTCACCGCGTATCTACGCGGAAACTCGGGAAGCGATCATCGATGACATTCTCAAGGAAAAGCAATGGACATCAGATGAGCTCATACGCTTCATTAAGAAGAAAAACGTGAAAATCAACAGGGATAGGAAAGTGGATACGGGAGAGCTGTGCAAGGCGCTGGGATTGGAAAAACTGTACTACAAGCATCTCGAAGCAGCGTTGAAGCGGCATAAAGCCACAAATCCAACGGCAACGGTTGTGCTCAAAGCGTTGGCCGCAAAAGGCAAAAAGATAGGGATAGCCTCAAATGCGCTGCATGAAACCATAGCGTTGTTCACGCGGGTCTATAAAGTGGAAAAAGAAGTGAGTATCATATTCGGCAAGGATGATGCTGGCGCGGAGAAGTGGCAGCGCGCATATTGGGAAAAACTCATTGCCATGTATGATCTTCCTGCTAAAGATTGCATGATCATTGGGGATTCGTGGGAAGAGGATGTGGTTATGCCCGGAAAGCTTGGATTTCAGTCATTCTTTCTCAAAGAAGGTAAGAAGCTCAGTGATCTTCTGAAGTTTGTGCCGTAGCTTAGATCTGCCGTGCGCTAAAGTCATCAATGCTGTGTTGCTTGACAGACTGGCCCACACGTATAAAAACTCCTGACACACCATTAGGAAACGTGCTGTCCTTTACGGAAATCTGCCTGCCCAGCGTCGTGAATGTAATTGTACTATCGGTTACGCCAGCTTTCATAACATAATAGATATCCATTGACGGATTCTGGACAAGCTCGGAGTAAATCACAGTCTCTTTACCCTGAATCACTTTTGATATGCGCAGCTCGGGGCTTGATCCAACTTGTCTGTAGAGCAAATAATAATTTTCAGTGTCCTGATATCTCAGGATAAATCCGTATGCTGGATCCTCTCGGTTGC
>CAZHJH010000017.1:0-16730 GCA_964533475.1 uncultured Methanosarcinales archaeon | reverse complement strand
GCTTTTCTCAAAAGCGTGGATGAAATCCATGGGCATCACGGAAAAAGATATGAAAAAGAAGAAACCCGGAAACATGGTCAAAGTACTCGGCCCTATGTTTGTGAGCACGCTCATTATGGCGTATGTCCTTGAGATGCTCATTGGCAGTTTGGGAATCACAACCGCCATCGCAGGCATGCAGATCGCATTCTGGATCTGGCTTGGATTCATGGCGACAATCAATTTTGGCGCTGTACTCTTTGAAAGCAGATCAAAAGAATGGTTTTTTATCACTGCAGGCTATCAGCTTGTGTACATGCTTGTGATGGGAGCGATATTAGCGGTTCTTTGATTTTTTTATTCTTTTTTAACTAAAAATCCAGAAAGAAAATATTCTCGTATTCCCTTTTTAATATCATACTCCGGAACGAAACCTATTTCTGCCTTCGCCTGCGACATATCACACAGCGTAAAATCCTGGTAGACGCCCTTGTATGGGTTATTAAAATACTCCGGGGTTCTCTTCATGCCCAGGACATCATTCAGAATGCGGATGATTTCATTAAATGATACTGCTTTGCCGGCTCCGCAATTTACAATGCAGCTTTGTTTTGCTTTTGCCGCGAGGAGATTTGCCCTCACGACATCTTTGACATAAACGTAATCTCTTTTTTGCTCACCGTCGTAAAATATGCGCGGATTTCCCCTTTGCATCTGCTGAGCGAGCTGATAAATCATTGTGGAGCGCTTGCCTTTATGATTTTCCCGCGGGCCATACACGTTGCAGTACCTCAATCCGACAATAATCACATCGGAATGCTTTTTGGAAAGTTCCATCGCGTATTTGTCAAGCTCGAGCTTGGACTCTGCATACGGATTTAAGGGATGGAATGGACCCTCTTCCTTATAGGGGGGCTGCACATCACCATACACTGCAGTGGAACTCGCATAGACAATGCGTTTGCAGCCGTTTTTTATGGCACGCTCAAATAAGGCCTTGGCAGACTCAACATTTGCCCGAAACATTTCTTCCTTATCCAAGAAGGTGGTATCATTGATCGCTGCTTCATGAAAAACGATGTCCAGGTTTCCAAGGGCTTCCCAATCAATGCCTATGAAACTTGGCTGGAGATATTTTTTAGCTCCCGGAATGCTTTGCTCCGCATCCGTTCCCGTAATCAAAACATCGTGACCCTGCTTAATGAGCTCAAGGGCTATATTAGACCCTATAAATCCAGTTCCTCCTGTGACGAAGACGCGCATGACGCTGCTGTATGCTATGGATTTAAATATGTTGTTGTGGTTCTCTCTGATATGGAATCCCTCGATCGCAAGATCAAAACCCGGGAAGAAATCAAGGACATCGTGAAGGAGCTTAAGGAGAAAGGACTAACGATCGTGACGACAAACGGATCGTTTGACATCCTGCATATTGGCCATGTATACACGTTTATGGAAGCGGCTAAGGAGGGAGATGTCTTTATTGCCTGCCTTAATTCTGATGCCTCCGTCAAAGAGTATAAATCCAAAGATCGCCCGATTAACACACAAGAGCATCGTGCGAGAATGCTTGCCGCGCTTTCCTGCGTTGATTATGTTACGATATTTGATGAAATAGACCCGTGCGAAATACTTGATATCATAAAGCCCGCGGTGCATGTGAAGTCGAAAACCGGCTATAAAGGCATTGAAGGCCCAACTGTGGAAAAAAACGGGGGAAAAATCGTTCTCATCGATGACATGCCCGGGATTTCTACGACGAGGATTCTGGAAGTCCTGAAAAACGCATAATTACTGAGTCTCTTGCACCTTTATAATGTGCCAGCCGAACTGTGTTTTTACGGGTTTTGTGACCATGCCGGGCTGCGTCGCGAATGCCGCTGTTTCAAACTCCTTGACCATCTGATTTCTTCCGAACCATCCTAAGTCTCCTCCATTCTTTTTTGATGGGCATTGCGATTTATCCATCGCTACTTGCGCGAAATCCTTGCCGTGCGTCACGTCAAAATAGAGGATCTTCGCTTCTTCTTCCGTCTTCACGAGAATGTGGCTTGCGTGGATTTTTGAGACCATTGTATTACCTCCTGAATATTCCCCGCTGCCAATCATGCAAAAGTTTCATCGCAGCGCGGTACGTATCCGGTTTTTTGCCCCGTACATAAAGACTTTGTTTTTCTGCAATCAGTTCGAGCGCCGCTTCTGGATCATCATTAATCTCGACTCCGTAATGCCTCTCAAACGCCTCTGGAAACTTTGCCATAATCTCGAACGCTGCGGTTTCAGGATCCCTCACCTTATTTGGATCTCTTGCCGCGATGAGCGCGTGTTTCACTATGTCTTTTTCTTTGTAAGGAATGACCCCAGGAGTATCAAGCAGCAAAATATCTCCACTGACGCGTATCTTTTGAATGCCGCGCGTAAAACCTGCCTGCGCGCTCGTGCCCGCGCTTTTTTTTCCTTTCATCGCGTTAATCAACGAGCTTTTTCCCGTGTTCGGATAGCCAAGAATGCCCACTGTGGCGACTTTGCCATGGCTGATCTCCCGGATCTTCCTATAGAGTTTTTGCGTATTCAAATGCTTCGTAGCGGCAACATACATCATATACGGGATTGCAGGATCATGATAATTCCAATCTTCCTCTCTTAAGAGATCACATTTATTGAACACGACGATGTATTTTTTCTTGAGTTTTCTCATTTTGTCAAGAATCTCGTTATTAATAGACTCCTTCGGCGTGCGAGCGTCAGCTACTAATAGCAGAACATCTGAGTACTTTATGACGTCATTCACGATCTTCCAGTAGTTGACCATATCACTTAAAGAAAGAAAGTCAGCTTATATGCCTTTTGATTAATACACGGAACTCTAAACTGCTATAATCCTATATTAACTCGCCAACAACACAACTGGCTTCGGACCAGCGGAAGCCCGCTGGCGTCTGAGGGTTGAAAACTACGTTTTCAAGCCCTCGATATCGTGGGGTCTTGCGAAGCAAGATCCCACTGGAACAAACGATCAACCCGTTTGCGGGTTGCCCCGGTTCGACCGGCGCGGGGACGGGCCATTTGATAGAAAGATTTATATATAAGTAGTTATTACCTAGTAGTGACAATAACAAAGGGGGGAAAAACATGCCAAAACCAACATCGCTCGATGATATTATTCAAAATTATAATGACGAAATAGACACGGGAAGACAATTCAGTGAAGGAGTCTTACATTATTTGCGGGAAGCAATTACACAAGCGACAAGAGTTCTTATGACGCCGGATGGCCGCATTGACAGTTCTTTAATGGCTGATGCAGATGTTAGTGATAAATACAAAAGCGCGCTCAGAAAAGCTCTTGGCAAAGGCCTTGATCAGTATATGCCCACAGATAAAAAGCTGCATACCCTCCTCGAAGACAGGAGAATGGCAGGGGTATATGGGTTCTCAATGGCAGACGTTGAGAATATCATAAATACCTTAGGAACAAATATTACGGGAGACGCTGTTTACGATCGATTGGCCCAGGGTGTCAACCAGTCATGGAATAAATCCTTCAGGAGCCGAGCAATGACGCACCTTAAGGATGACGCAGATCTCAAGAAAAAGGTCTGGGAGTATGTTAAAAAGCCGGAGTTCGTGAAACCCGATCAGCTTGACATTTCAGGCATGGGGCTTTTGCTTGACTTGTACAAAGACCATAAAGTCATTGAACCGTCAAAGATTGAGGAAGTGTATGGAAAGAGCAACCAGCCGCTTCCCACATGGTATAAACGGCCCTAGGGCTTAATTTTTTCTTTTTTTATTGATACTTCTTCAATTATAGAAAAGTTTATATGTTCCGCTTTTGGACATAGACTTCATGGCTGCCGCAAAAGGTAAAGAAACAGATCCTATAGAGGAGTTTAAAGAGAATCACAGGATAACTAAGCACATTCTCGAGAGAACGAAATACAGCGCGAGGCGCGCATACGATGTTGCCGCGGGAAAGCACCTCATGGGTGAGCATGGCCTTGACACAGACCGCCTTGCGGATCAGGGAACCCGGGCCAAATTCGGTAAAGACTTAGCAGACACCCTTGCGGATGAGGTCAATCAGTATTTGGGGACAAAAGTGTCTGACAAAGATAAATTCAGGCGAGATGCAGCCATGTCCGCGTATTATGATATTACATACTCACAAATTGAGCAAATGCTTGAACGCTATGGAAAGGATTTCACGTTCGACCTCTTTTATGCGCAATTGACGGATGAAAGAGATGGTTCACTGAGGCGCGTAGCAGAACGCTTAGCCCAGACGTCAACAGCTCACATCAAAGAGCATCATTTGCCAAAAGTGCTTGCTTCGGTTAAGGGCCTGAGTGATTGGGTTAACAAAGATAGAATCACCCGAGAGCAAGCAATAGGACTCCTTCTCGAACAAGAAAACTATGGCGCGGTTCGGCCGAATACCCATCAGCATGAAGTGTATGCTAACAAGGCCTACTTCGCGCCTAAAAAGAAAAAGGGCGATGAGCTCGAAAAAGCCGCATAATTTTATAAATTCCGGCGTATTTTCTCACGATTATGTACAGAGTCTGCGTGGAAAAAGAGTCAAACCCGAGAACGATTCCCGTAGGTCGGTCTTCACGCCTTTCTGGATCTTCGTATTGGACATCTCCTCTTGAACGCGGCTGCGCCGTTCTTCACGATAGAGCGGGGAGAATCTACGCAGATGGAAATTGCACTTCTGAATCCTACAGGGAAGCAGATGCTCTCGTTGCGGATGTGAATAAATATTTGAAAACAGAAGGCAAGCATCTTAAAGATTACATGGCGCGGCAAGGGCTTCGCATGGAGGCTCCGGACGCCATGGGCGCCATGTCGCTCGAGGACCAGGTTATCGCGGCTGTCTTGAAATATGATACGCCGATTGGACGGCGCGGCATTCTCATAAGCAATAGCCCCGGATACGAGCAACGCGTGCGCAACTTCGGTGATCAATACATGGCTCAAATTGAAGATCTTGCAGAACGCTATGAACTCGCAAAAGAATTTGTGCTAGAGCATGAACTGTTCCACCAAGCGGGAATCACGGGTGAGATCGCGACGCAGCGTCAGCAGGAGCTGTTCTATCGCCAGCGCGCGCGGCAGACTAAGGGTAAGGAAAAGCAACGCTACGAAGCAAAAGCGAGAGCGGCAGCACAGCGCATCGAAGAAGAGATTTCTAAGAATTAATATTATTAATACACTCTATAATATCTCGGCACAACGTCATCGTATCTTCCGTTGTAACCGCTGCGGTAATAATCCGTGTGAATGATATATCCAGACTCGACATACGGTCCATTGAGATCAGAATAACTTTGTCCATACCTGCTGCCATACGCTGATTTCACGTACTGGCCCGATAGCGCTGTTGAGTATCCATAGTTTGCGCCATACGCGCTTTTAACGTAAACGGGCTGCATAGCGGGCGGATAACGTGATCCGTAATACTTCACAATGACGGGCTCAGCTCTTTGCGCCGATGGATAATAATTGGATCCATAATACAACGCCGGACCTTCATTATATCGGTCTCGGACGCCTACCGCACGCCCATAGTTATTTCCATACTGCGGATAATCATAATAGTACGCGGAGTAATACGAAGCGCTTACCGTCGCAGCGCAGAAGAGCAGCGCAATGCCAAAAATAAGAGTGAGTGTTTGTGCTTTCATACTATACCCCCTCAGAGGCAAGTCCTTGTGGATTTATAAATGTTCAGGTTATACAACTGATATAGAAACTCAAAGCCTTAAAATCCTTATCATAAACAGCCGTCCATACAAAAGGACAAATCCTGCAAGTACGAAGAAGATGAATAGCAGCGAAATCAGCATCGTTTCAAAATACACGATGATGAACAACGGAATCGCGATGAGCACGAGCACAAGAGCGTATACGGCGAGGACACGTACGTGGTTTCTTCTCTTCCAGAGCTTCTTCAAAATCTGCTTAATTGAGGGAGCGTCGAGCTGCACAAGCGCGAGATACAGGAAATACAAGGCAATAATCAACAGCGCGCCGAGCACGGCGAAGAATCCGAGCACCTGCGCCTCAGCGAACAAAGATGAGAATCCGAGCCAGCGCATGAGCAGAACGCCTATGACTGCAAGGGGAATGAGCGCTATGCCGTACAGCGCGAGGGCATGTACAAACATTCTCGTCACGATTTTGAATTTGCTCGCATGGATCATGCGATGCGTCAATGTCCAAACAAGCGCCCCTCCAACAATAACGAGCGCAAGCACGCTGGCTAACTCATATAACAACAACTCCCACATCGCGCGCAATTCCCGGCCTATAAGCAAGGGGTCATTGCCTAAAAAACCGCGCACGGGAGTATCCGCATCAATCGCATCCTGATTGACGCTATTCACATAGTCCATAATCCGAGAAGAAGACTCAAGCATTCGGGTTTGGAAATGCAGCATGACAAACAGCAATAGAAACGCGAGGACGAGCTGAACAAGAACAACAGATAATGTAAGCAAAGGATGTTTTCTCATGTCCAGAAAGGGCTGGATGAAATTATTGGGTTTCATGGTGTCGCTACTAATGGCGAGGCTGCGCAGATTCCTTTCGTGTCTGGACCGATGCCACCACAGTATTTGAACGTCTTGCCATCGCAATCTCCTTTCACGTACCGGATATTATCACCGGAATGAGTTTGTGGATTTAAAGGCCGGGTGTATGAGTGATCGCCGTTACAATCGCAAGCTTCCTTATTTTCTGTTGTGCCGTCAATGATACACGACGGTGTAAACTGTTTTTTAGCACACATATACCCTTCTACCTCAGATACAAAACCACAGTACCTGAAATCTGACCCATCGCAATCTGTTTGCACGCTAAGTGATCCCTTAATTTGAGCATTTCCTTCCGAAATGCTGCCATCCTCATTGCAATCACATTCCTTCGGATTCGCTTTGCCAGCATCCCTGTAGTCGCAGTCGAGCGATCCCTCTTCCTTGCGCACCGTCGTGATTTCCACAGTTGCAGTTCCTTCCTGCGCGTCGTTCTGGTACTCAATGGGTTCCTCGAGAACCTCATCACAATTAGGATCTTCGGCATCCGCAGGATGATACAACCCATACGTAATGCGCCATGTCTCTTTTCTGGCATCCGTGCGTGGGCGTATGGAAACGCGATATGTCAACTCAGTGATCTCTCCCGCGAGTTTTCCATCATCAGGGATTTCGCTAATTTCAAGCTCCGTCCCATTAACGGTTATGCGGTTTGTGTCGGGATAAGAGATTGCCCCTGCCTCATCACCATTCGCGGTTATTTCCACATCGCCATTCGCATAATGAATCTTCAACGTTAAGGTTTGCCTTGCGGATGGAGGATCGCTTATCAAGTCAACCCTGAAATCCCCGACATCACGCTCACGCATGATCCTATTACAAATCCTTTTTCTTCCGGTAGGAGTCTCCGTATTATCCCCGTCCTGAGGCTCGCTCGGCTCAGGCACGCAATCCGTTAACTCGGGAAGCGTAGCTCCTCCTCCACCCGTAAGTTCCACATTCTGCGCGAGGGGAATGCTAAAGTCAAACGAGCCATTGTGCGTGATCTCTATATTCTTCTCAGACTCCTGGCCATTGCTTTTTCTCAATACAATATTCAGGCACTTGAGCTGCCCTTGATTAAACACGGTAGGCTGGAACATAAGATTTGAGCCCTGCTCAATCTCGACAGTATTGCCGGCGTCCTCACCATTAATCTTCACGCTGCCAAAATACGCTGTGCCGTTCGCATCCCATAATATGTCGCCAGGACCACAAAAGAACTGGCCCGAAAGGACATCCAATTGGCAGTCGCCAAGATCCTGCGGGCTCCTGTCCACAATCGGGAAGTAAAACACGCCATCCTCATGGCCTTCTGGGAAGCATTTTGCGGCGAGTTCAGGATTTTCCCTTGTAATCTGCCTGTCAACGACAAGCTTGAACTTCAGATGGTCAAAGCGATACCTTTGCTGCACAATGTCGTGCTGGTCAATGTCAACAAGAACATTCTGGTTAACGCTTCTTCCCCTGTAGAACCTATACTCAGGGCCTTCCCCTTCCAAGTTACGGCAATCGCAGTCAATCCCCGCGGGATCGCGGACTTTATCGCAGTTAATATCAGGATTCGCAGCCTCGTCCTCTCTCGTCACGCAGGATAGACTCACATCATAATAGTCAAGATCGCAGCCGGGATTTATGAGCCAGGAAGCCCTGTACTCAAAGCGCGTTACACCATTTCTCGGATTAAATCCAAGATACTCTCTACTGGACGTGATTGCGCTTACAAGCGTCGCAAAGGGTGTTGAATACGCGGCGTCAATAATGTTGTCAAGGGAGAGTTCCCAATCAAAGCCAAAAGCCGCAAGGCATATTTTCTTCGCAACAGCTCCTTCACCAAGGCCAAAGAGATTGTTCAGCTGAGCATTTCCATACTCCTCAGAGAGTTCTCTTCGCTGGTCATCAAGTGTCTCAAATACGGAATCAACGCCATTCCTCACGGTTTGCCCAACGGAATCTTCACTGAGATCAAACTCTCCTCCTAACAAGGGAACACAGCCATCTCTCACATAGGATATGACATCCCAAATCAGGCCGCACACGTACTGCGTAAACACTTCTTTGCACACTCCTCCATCCGCGCGCCCTGTTTCGCGCACTTCAACGAGGCAATTGCGCAGCATCCCGAGAATATTCTGCAGCATGATGATCCGATTATAAATTCCGGAGAGGCATGCGCACTGCAATGCCGCAGTATGCTGCTTGAAAGGATCCATTCTCAGGAGATTTCCGGGCTCATTGCTGCTGCTGTCCACTCCAAGATCGAAGAACATATTATTCTGGCCGAAACACGCGGGCATATCGCGCTCCTTTATGTAGCGATCAGGATTATACTCTCTTCCCGCAAACTCCGTCTTCCAATACCTGTAACTCCATACCATGTCTGAATAATTTTCGCCCTGGATGACGAGCCCAAACGGATTCTGCAGCGGACTACCCGAAGCTGGTTGCTGCACCTTCGCAATCCTGCTCTCTATGAATGCGTCGTATGGCGTGTAATACTGATTTAACTGGACAGTCTGCGCGTTCAGGCAGCAGCACTGCATCTGCCGCTCAGGATCATCGCTGACAATCTGAGGATTTTGCAGGACGGGGGGGACATTAGGTGCCCGGCTGTAAAAGCAATCACTCGTATAACCGCGAGGCGTGGCGCTTGTGACATCAATGACGCTGCCATTTTGGGAACGAAGATTTTGCTCGCTCACAGCGTTCACGCACATCGCTGTAGTCCAGCACCTGTACGCTGCGTTGCTTTGTGAATTCTGCCAGAAGAGGCTTTGCTCGCTCAATCCCTGGAAGAGTTCATCATTGCCTTCATTCGTTGGATCTGTCACGCCACACACTTCAGCGCACGTCCTGTTTTGCGCCGTGAGATAATAGTCCTCGGATCCCTGCAGCACGAAAATGGGAATCCCGGCGCCGAGCTGTGTTGGCTGATCCGCCTGATAAAGATCCTTCACATCAGGGGAAACTCTCGTCGGCCTGAGTATGTAAATAGACCGTGAACCGTCCGTATTGAGGATATTAAAGCATTTTTGATCGAGCGTGAACGTAAATCCGCGGGTCATGTCGGGATACTGCTGAGCAATGTCCGTGCAACGTTCCGCAATGAGTGAGCTTCCCTGAACGGTCTGGTCATTTCTGCACGCAAGACCAGTATCAGAGAAATTCTGCACAAGCTGCGCATCCTGCTTGTTCTCCGTCCATCGTGATGGGGCGGAATGGCAAAACACCCTGTCGCATGTGTAGCGGTATAAGCTGTACAATGAGGCTTCACGATCCCATGCAGCCGCGCATTTTGGATAGCACGCGTCCATGCACTGGTCTGGGATAATATCCTGCATTCCCGTTTCAAGCAAAAATTGTGCGTCAGGATTCACAAGATTCTGAATGGTTTCGAGGCTGGCGTTCCCAATAATCCCTGAAGCATTCGCACCGAGCGCATCAACATAAAATCCAAGGCAGCTCTTGCATTCCTGCGTTCGTGTATTATAGTCATCAATACTTATGCCCGCGCTCGCAACGTGCCCTTCAACCGCTGACTTGACTTCGTCGTATTTGCACACGAATCTCCTGTTGACTTGCAATACAAACCTGCCAGCAAAACTGCCAATGCATCCAATCGCCGTAAATCGCAAAACGGTCCGGAGCTTGTCGTTAATTTTTCCCAAGGTGTCAATGGATTTGTTGAGAAAGTCTACGCCGTCATACAATAACCAGTCCGGAAGGACTTCTCTCGGATCAATCACGCTCTTATCTATATAATACGCGACTTCCTCGCAGCTGTACTGCTGGCCAGATGCAGTCCTGCTTGTTTCGTCATCCCCTGATTCATCTGCACTATCCTCCTCAAGGTTATCTAGAGATTCATCCTGACCTTCTTCAACCCGGTAATCAACAGAGACACGAATAGGGAAACGCATTTGGTTTTGGTACAGCGACTCAAAGAAATCTTTCCAGTCTTCCCCAACGAATTCCTCTAATTCCGATAATCGCCCTAAGCGGCATGTGACATATACAAGATTCCCCTGCGGATTGATCTGCTCACGGCAGCCGCGCAGCGCTTTGCAGCTCCAATTGTAATATTTTTGATCCTTAATATAGTCATCACACGCATCTTCAACATCTACCCCTTCAAGAACGGTCTCTGCGCCGTCAACGGTTCCCACGGGAGTCACGTTAAAATAGAATGAAATCGTTTCCGTGCCTTCAGCGAGGCGCTCGACGCTTAGCAAACCCGGAGATTGATATTGCGGCAATGGAATAATATTATACGCGACATCTCCCGTGAAGCAATTGCCGATGAGATACGTGACATTCACCGCTCCTTTCTGGCCTGCCTCATCTTCTGCTTCAATAAGGATATTAATATCCTCTGTGGAATCCGTGTCATCATACCTGCCTGCGTTATCCTCAGTTCCAGCAGGCACTTGCCTCGGCTCAAGAGAGCCCCGGGCATAACTCATGAGATTAACGCGCTTAAACTCAAAAACTCCATCATCATCTGCAGTTGTCTCTTCTTTAAGTTCCGTCTGGAATTCCGTATTATCCACGTCAATGAAAACATTACGGACAGAATAGAGCTTAACTTTCGCATTCGGCTCGGTTATGCCTTCAATCGTCACACTGTTTGCGTTTACTTCGTAAATAAACGTTCCGCTCCTCGGAGCGAGATCGCGAATCTCGGGAGGTTCTGTGTCCACAAGCGTATTCAATGTTTTCGTATCCGTTCTGTTTGAGATATCGCGAGCGGTAACGACGATAGCATTTCTCCCTTCATTAAGCGTAATATTCACCGTAAACAAACCCGGGCCAACGTCAATACTCTGCGCAGGAGAGGATCTTGTGTCTGAACACGTGAAGTTGTATGGCCTTGGATCAACAGATAGGTTTACACCACCGGGCTGCGTGCGCACAGTGAGCGGCTCTGAACGGACTCCAACAGCACAGCTGCGGTCGAACGCGGCTACGCGGTACGTATATACCGTGTCCGTGTTCAGCGCACCATCGGTAAATACGTTGCGCGTAGTAGAGGTCATAAGCACATCGCCGCGATAAATAAGATACCCTTCCACATCACCCTCCGGATTCTCCTCCCAGCTGAACGTGACTCTGTTTGTCGTGAGTCGCTCGGCTTGAAGGCCTGAAACCTGCCTTGGAGGGGTTGTATCAATACCGCCTTCAACGATAGAGATATCAAGCGTGACGTTTTTATTCACAACTCCTGAAAGCTCAATGTCAGACGTGTCAAGTAGATCATCAAGCGGATCGAGCACGAGTTTTGGATCGAGCAAGTCAACACTCACATTGAATGTCCTTGAGATGTTATTGCCTGCAGCGTCTGAAGCAGTGATCACTATAGTATTTGAAGCACTCAGGGCAACATTCTGGAATGTGAAACCGCCATTACTGTCTGCGGTGCCTGATGCGGTTTGATTGCCATTCACGCTCAGTGTGAGTGATGCTCCTGGTTCTGTAAGGGCAGGTATTGAAATCACAGCGCTTCCAACAATGGAAGGCAGCGTGACGTCCAAGAACGGGGCAAACGTGTCTCTGTCCGCTGTCCGGAACGTGAAACTCGTTGAATTCCCGCAGTTTGAACTTACATCACACGCTTCCACGATGTAAGTATACGTTGTCGCGTTCGTAAGTCCAGTAATAAGCACATAATGATCTGTTCCATTCGATGTTGTTGGGACACCATGATCAAGCGCTGTGCGATTCGTGCCGTAATACACTTTACCCGTGGCATTCTCATCCGTGCCAAACGATATTCGCGCAGCGGTGTCTGTGACGTTGTGAGCGACACGGTTCGCGCGCGGTGGCTCAACATCAAACGGTGCGGAGAGTGTCGTGAGAATAAGTGCTATGGACTGCTGGCCAACATTCCCACTCGTATCTACGGAAGCGACTCTGAACGTATATTGCGAAGAAGGCCGTAATCCTGTAACGCGCAGTTCGGAGGCCGTGGAGTTTTCCGTATTTTGGCCGCCTACAAACACCATGTAATGGCTGATATCTGAATCCGCGTTCGCGTTCCACTGCAGCGTCACGGTGTTATACTCAATATTTATCTCGCGCAGGCCCGTCACCTGAGCGGGGCGCGTAAGATCCTTTGTCTTAAAATTTCCAGAGGCGGTGGATGACGTGTTATTCGCGTTTGTGGCGTTTATGAGGTAATAATACGTCGTATCATCATCGAGCGCGGTCAATGTTACCGTATGGTTTGTGCGTCGTACTCCGCCTGTTTCTTCCTGCTTCGTCCAATTTAACGAATCTGCCTGAAGCCCATACAAAATCACGGCAGACGTATTTTCATCTGTGATCCAATGCAGTGTTGCCATGCTTGCCGTCGTTGACACGTCTGCGGGGCCATGCGTGAGCGTGAGCAACAACGCTTCGTGTGACGATAGTGTCTCAATGATATGAACTGGTGATCCTTCAACCTTGCCAAACACTCCCAATGTTCCATTAGGCATATCCGTGACCGTTGTTAAAACCCGGGGAGAGGATTCCGCAAACGCGAACGGCATGCTCATGAGTACAAGAATAATGCAGAAACTCATGGGCTGTTTTGAAATCATTCTAATTCAGGCTCCGGCGCTTTAATGGAGTATGGGCGCAGTCCGGATAGGAAGAGGAACTGCTCCTCATCGGATCCAGCAGGATACTCCAAAACATGGAATGTGAGCGCATCAGCGGTCTGCAGATGCGCGAAGCTCGGCTTCCACGTCGCCTCATACCCTCCAATAATTGACTCTCCCTTAATGAGATAGATTTGCACGTCATACGTTGTCTCAGGAACAAGGGGAACGGCAAGGGGCAGCTCGCCGTCCCCGTCCTGAGGATAGAGTGTGAAATATTCATCTGTTTCGGTCTTCAGCGTTATGGTTGCCTGCTCATCCGACGCGAGACGCTGCTCGGCGCCAATGGGAGATTCAGCGTCTGTAAATGTGTGTTTCACAACACGGATGAGCTCAAACTGCTTAAAGGGCTGCATCGTCATGACATACTCCCTGCCCTCAACCTCCGTTTGGAAAAACCGCTCAGCGTCTTCATATCCCGTCTTGTTTGCCTTGAGCACAGCGTTGACACAGTACGGAAGAGGCCGCGCAAGCTCTCCCTCATCATCCGTATACCCCAGACTGCACTCGATACTTCCGCACGCCATGCGGAGCTCAGCCCCCTCCACGGGGGATTTGTCGAGCGCATCCTGGATTGTCAAAACAATTTCCTTATCCGTTGCGTCAGTCGTGCAGAACTCATCAACATCTCCACCTCCTGTGGATGGCGATATTGTGGATGTGAACGCCTCCCTTTTCGGCTGGTTATCCTGAATGGAGACCATGAACGGGAATTCGAACATAAACGATTCATGATACCGGGTTTCATCGTCTGAGATTCGGATCATGACGGGAAACACGATGTCATACGTGAAATGCCACATGTTGATGCATAGAAAACTGAGGGCTTGCTGGCCCTTCTGCATGTTGCTTTTGAGGAGCGCCCCGTCATTTGGAGTTATGGCAAACTGCATGGGATAATCGTCATAGATGACAGTAGCGCGCATGTCCGGAATAGCGATATCTCCTATATCCCAGACGTACTGCTTCGCGAAATAACTGTCCTTGAACTGCAATCCTGAATCAAAGTCAACAATTCTGTCCTCGTCAATTGGCAGACCCTGGACCTTGATGTATGGGAAGTTAACGCGGATGAGTTTTTGCAATTCTTTTTTCACTTCCGGGATCTTCCATGCCTTTGGCTTGCACGAGATGTCAATTCCCGTGTACGGAATGCGCTCTTCTGACGACAATCCGATAAGCTCAATGACTTTTCTCTCGATAAACGTATCCTGGTTCTCGCGGTCCATTATCTTTTTCGCGAGCTCATACGCTTTTTTTACTCTTATTTGAAGCGTACGGTCAAAGTTCTTGAGGTTTCGGTTTTCTTCGCCTGTTGCCTTATCAACAACTTTTAAGGGAAAACTCACCCGTATTATTGTTGCTTCCTCTCCCAGTTCTGTCGTGATGTCCGGAATTTCCTGAAGCTCCGTGATTATGAATTCGTTCTCGAACGGAGCATAGTTCAGGCATGATTTGAGGTTTTCCTTGACGTACCGCGTGATTTGCTCCGCGAGATATTCCTCGGGTGGCACTCTAGAAACTCCTTCTGTCCACCAGAACGGATCCTCGCGAACTCCCACAAGCGTGGAGGTCAAATATGCATACGGGTCTCTTGAGATTTCCGCAGGTTCGTACAAAAAGCCGCCATTCTCCCCAATTCGTGTAATCGCTTCCCGCGCTGTTGACTCAACGCATCCGGTTATGTAGGTATATAACGGCTGGTATTTCGGCTGGATCACATCACGCTGCGGCCTGATATTAACGAGCGCAAAATACGCGCCAATAATGATCAGTAGAATAATTCCGATGATAATAAAAAACGTGATCTGCCCCTTTTTCATTTCATTGAGAGTATCCTCTCTCCACCCCTTTTTACTCTGTGCGTATTTAAAGTGAAACCATTTATAAATGTTGTGGAAAACCGTTCTCAAGCCTTACGTTATGCTACAGACAATAAATTATTATAAAATCCGAGGGGATCCTAAGTGTATGATAAGAGAGGAGTTGGAAGCATGCGCATTGCTGCCATGGGCAAATCCTGTCACGAATGAAAGCCTCAGGGCTATAATGGCCGGTGTTGCGCCGAATAAACGGGACACAATTTTGGCGGTAGGCCTGGACCCAGTCTCTCGCCCTCATTGAACGTGCCCACGCTGTCCAAAGCATGGACTCGGAGCTTTCTCAAATTGAATACGGTCTGTATATTAAACGCCTGATAACGGAAGGGCGATTTGACGAATTCTTCACGCAGGAGCACAGAGATCCGATTGTATATAGAAGGAGATAACCCTCACTTCTCCCGTTTATGCTGCACCTTGTATATCTTGTCAAAATGCTTGCTTGGAATAAATGTTAGCTTCTTGAGCTTCTGCATCGCTTCCTCTAAGTCTATGAGGATCCAAGGATTCTTCCAGCGCTGAGCGATTGCTTTGTCAATAATGGAGTCCCAGTTCATCGTCTTTTCAATTTTGACAATAGTCGCGATGTCCTCATCGTCTTTTTCTCTATGGGTAATGGCCTTCAAGAGGAGAAGTTCTTCCTTCGGAACCACATACACGATGAGCTCATGCTTTCCTAAAAAGTCCAAGCGCTGGACAATCTTCGTCATATCAAAGTCTAAATCGTATCCAAAGACGCTTCTGGCAAAGAGGTCAAACCGCTCTTCTCCTCTGCTGTAGATTTTTGGCCTTCCCGCCATCTTCCTTTTTTTCTCATCATAGAGCGCAACCAAAGACTTCTCCTTATACCCGAGCTGCTCAATCGCATGCACAAATGCGCGACGTTCAGCTTCAGTCTTGAACACCAAGTCAATATCTTTCGTCGTGTTTTTATAGCCAAGAAACATCATTGCCGTTCCTCCAATTGCCATGCACGTGAGATCCTCCTGCAAATAGTCAGCAATGAGTCTTAGCAGCTCCTCTTGATCCTGGGTGTTGATCATTTGTATCTCTCGGGCATTCGCCTCAATTTGATTTTGTCTCTCGCTTTTTTGTACAAGGTGTGGACTTCGCTAACACATCTGCGTTTTTTTGCGAGGTCCATGAGCCGTTTCCAATTCGTGACATGCCTGAAAAGATGCATGGTGGCTTCAAGGGTTCTCGCGTCACCTATACGAATTCCATCGATGATCGCGTGCTCAATAGTGTATCTCCCAATTACCCGATGCTGAAATAATGGAAAAAGCTTCTCCGTGCTGTAGCGATTCGCGATATCATAAAACCCGTTTGTTGGCCTCTTCAGCACTGTGCTGAGCGTGTAAATCCTCTTCTGCCTTCCCCCTCCGCTCACTTCAACATATCCCTGCTTTTTTAATCGTGACAGGGCGTTTATTGCTGACTGCCGTTCTATGTGACGTTTGCGTGCAAAGGTCTCAGCCGTGAATTTTTCCTCATCCATATGATTATCCATACTAAGTAATATATAAGCTTTACTATTACTTTGTTATCTTAACCTGGCACGATCCGGAGAAAGAGTCTGAGTGTCTTGTAAAGCACCCGCAAACAGCAACCTTTTTAAAGGCGTTCCTATTCTTTGAACATAGGTGAATCTA
>CAZHJH010000016.1:10979-17332 GCA_964533475.1 uncultured Methanosarcinales archaeon | reverse complement strand
AATATCTAAAGATGTTGTGGCATTCCTATACGAAGAGCTGCCATCCCGGTCCTATGTCGCCCGAGAGATGGTCGAAGACTTGACCGCGATGTCTACTTCGGAGTTAATCAGTATTGCGGAAAATGACGGATTAGTCGCGAGTCGCTATGGGAGAAACAAAGGAGACTTGGCTGTGAGCGTGGCAAGCCTTTTTGAATTCTACGAAGGGCGCCTGAACAGTACGGATATGGACGTGCGACTGAATGCATTTTGTTTGCTTGAGCGTCTCAGACGATTTATTTCCCCAGCATCCGATTCTTGAATATATCAAATCCTAGCTTCCATAACCCTGTCTCCTTCATCAGGAGCTGAACAATAAACTTGCTCGGGAAATCGCGGTCATTTGTTTCCAAAAACTTCTTGTTCTGCTGCTTGCTGAAGATGTCAATGAGCTGCTCTGACTGTTTTTCTGTCATCGCGTTCATCATTTCGCGCATTTTTAAGCTGATCCAGAGGTCTTTTCCAAGTTTTCCATTAAAAACAGAGGGATATGTGTCTTTGTTCTCCGCGAGGTATTTCCCTGCGAGCATTCCATAGATGAGTCCACCGTATGTTGTCGCTTTGACCTGTGTTGCGGCGTCTCCAATGACAAAAATGTCCTCATTTTTCTTGCGCAGCTGCTGTTTTGGATTATAGAGAGGAATTATTCCTGATTGATCTTCAATGATTTTTGCTTTTCCCAGAAGTTTTTGATAATCGCGCTTCAGCTGCGCGTTGTTCTGCCCAATAACTCCAACTCGGGCAATTTTATTATCTTCGGGAACAATCCATGAAAACTCACCGAGATTAAGTCTAATTTCAGTAACACCTTCTTCTAATCCGGGGTATTTGCATCTCGCCTGCCATCCCGTGATGAATTTTCGGTTGCCATAGATCCCTGCGGTTTTCGCAACCGTGCTTTTTGGACCGTCTGCGCCAACAATCATTGAAGTGTCATACGTTTTCTTTGAGGTTTTGATCCTGTAACCAGAATCCGTTTTTTTATATCCGAGAAACCGTTCATTGAGATGAAGCTTCGCGCCATTATCCATAGCTTTGAGCACTAAGCTTTGGTCAAACCTGGACCTATCGAGTACAAGATTCGTTTTGTCAAGATTGATGTAAATGGACTTACCGCTCGGCGCGACAATTTTAAAGCGCTCAATCTTGCTGATGATAAGATCCGGGTCAATTGAGATTACTCTTTTAATCGAATCCGTGAGAATTCCCGTACATGAAACGGGGACACCGCACTTTAAGTGCTCTTCAAAGACGTGCACATCCTCTTTCTTTTCCTGTGATGCATAAAAACTCCCTGCGGGCCCTGCGCCGATAACGCTGATCATGAAAACTTGGGTAATAACCGATTATAAAAGGTTTGTGATACCTATTCATAAACCATGACGAGCCTTTTTAAACTGCATAAGACTTTCAAAAGCATGGCTAGATTTGAGGATAATCAACCCTGGAATTTCGGCGTTTTACCCTCAGAATATTTCGCAGATCAACAAAAGATCTTGAAAACATCAGGCAGAACGGTTGAAGAAATAAGGCGGTTTATTCAGGAGCACGGTTTTTATCGGTATAATTTTCACAATGCTGATGATCTTTACATGCTTGCGATTTCTCTGCTTCCCAGTGGAATGCACACTATTGACGCCGTATTTGAATTCACTCTCCAAACACCCCCGCTTGATTTGACCCCCAAACCAGAGTTGGTAAAACTCGCGCAAACAATGCCGGGGAAGGACATGAGAACTGTGTTACTGGTGGCACATAATGCCAAGCCAGCCGGAATCGTTGCATTTGATAAAGAATCCTATTTTCCAGAAGAGTTGCGGTATCAGAAAATAGAGCTTGACCCACATGTCTCACTCGCTATGGGGGGTATGTTGAGGAAGGGTTTATATTTTATAACTTCAACTGCAGCATTGGTGGAATTGAACGCTGCTCATGACGAACTTGTTCAATCCTTAAATGGCCTTCACAGCTACGGAATGAGTGAACTCACAGATATGTTCATGGGCATACTCCTGGGCTATCCCGTTGCAGATGCTCTCGCATGTAATCCCTGCCAACCGCGTGATTTTGATGAATGGCTAAAAGAAAACGAGATTCATGAGGATCTCAGTTTATTGATTCACCAAGTACGTCCGAGAATGTGGACTGAGCGCTGGCGAACAGAAATTGGAATTAAAGGAGAAGCGCATCTGAATCAAGTATACGACAAGGTTATGTCCTTATACAGGCAATCAAAATAAAATACTGATTACAGTTTTTTACTGATTGATTCTTTGACAAGCTTAGCCACCTCAGGATCCTTATAGCGCATATCCCTAACCATTTTTTTGGCTTTCTCAGAAAGCCGATTGTACATAAACTGGATCTTTCCGATTGTGCGCTCTTTTCCGTTTCGTTTCAGATATCCGGGAATGTTGTATTCAAAATAAGCTATGCTGTCTGCGTCCCTTAATATGTCAGCTTCATCATCACCGCCGAATTCATGAAGCTCAACAAGATGTTTAACTTTCTCAATGATTGATTGGGGATATTTGTGTTTTACGAGAATATCACAAATGAATTTTGCAGAGCGCAGCGAATGCTCTTTTTTGAACTCATTTATTTTAGAGTAGTCCTTCAGATCTTTCTCTGTGATCCCGGTGATAGCCCGGTCAATATCATGGGATAGTGCCGCTATTCTGAGTGCCTCATCAGCATTTGGCTTAAGTTTGAGAACCCATTTCAGCACGAGCCGAGCATGCCCTAGATCAAAATCCAAAGGAGAATTTGGTAAGATTCCTTCTATCTCCTTTTGCACATCAGCGAATTTGGTCATTGAAGTTAATATAATATAAGAATATAAAAAAGTATGGGGGGCTTACAAAACCCCAACCAAAAACAATACTCCCATCGCCGCAACTCCAGCTCCAGCAGCCCTCAACACTGTTGAGGCAATCTGCGTTCTTTTGGCATAGAATCCAATCAAAACACCGGAGATATGCAGTGTTGCTGTGGATAACACGAATCCAAGCGCATATAATGCAGACTGCGCGATGGAAGGCATTTCAGTGCCATGCGCGTGTCCATGAAAAACCGCGAACAACCCTACACACGCATACGCAAGCCAATCGGGAAGTTTCCTTGAAATGGCAATGAACGCTCCCAACACGAGAACAGACAAAGCAATCCCCACTTCAACGGCAGGCAATCCTAATCCGATCATTGCAAGCGCTCCGCCAAGGATCATAAAACCCACAAATGTCGAGGGAACCTGCCAGACAGCCCGTCCTCCGAGCTGCACACTGATGACACCAACAGCAACCATCGCAAGCAGATGATCAAGACCAAAAAGAGGATGTGTCAACCCACTGCCTATGCCATAACCTCCAATTAAGTGCGCGTGCACGACAGAAGGAAGGATGAATACAGGGGTCAGATACAATAAGATTTTTTTGAAGTTCATGGAATTTACACCTCTGATCATTTGAAAGTAAGCTCATATAAATACTTTTGTGTAAGGTTTTTAAAGCAAAATGCACTTTCAATGAGGATGAGTAACGGAAAACCGCCCAGGTTGCATGTCGTTGTACCATCTGATGCATCACTTACGCACACTGTTGGATTAATCCTGGCACTCAATGATCTCTATGAGTTTCTATCAGAGGGAGATCGCATTGAAGCAGAAAAGCCAACATTCAACCGCGTCTCCAAAGACCACGACCATAGCATTCCCAGACAAGAGGGGATAGATGCTTTGCTGTTCCATGCCCAACCCCGGTATCGCACATCATTATTGGCACAGTTCCAGGAATTTTTTCCAGGGGATGATATCTCTTTTAAGGAAGCAACGTGCTGGATTTTTGATCAGCTTACAAATCCCCCGCGTTATGTGCGATAACAATTAAAGCCAGAACAAAAACAGCGCCAAATACAGCAGCGGCACAACAATAAACACGGCATACTCCGTTCTCGCATGGATATTCGCAACTTTCGCCATTTGCTTCGTCTCAACGTATTGCAGCAAGATAATGTTGAGCACAAACGAGGCGAGCAGGACAAAATACGTTAACATCATGAATTTATCCGCGAAGGTCAGATAGCTCACGGGCGGAATCTGATTTGAGATGGAGATGTGAAACATGACAGATGCGACGAGACCCGAGCTTACCATGGCTAAGCGTGTCGTGATTTTGTCTGGATCCATTAAGAAGCTCGACATGACAATAATCAGGCCGAAGATCACGGGAAGGAATGTCTTAATAAAGCTGTTAAACGCGATTTTGGAGATATCCACCGTGTAAATGTATCTTGAGTACGTTTCATCATACGCCTCATACACGTGCTCATCCACTTCAGCTCGCCATCCATCAATATTCCAGCCGGCGAATATGATGCTGGGATCTATGCCGGACTCGTCATTGTTGACAGTATACCTTAATTTATCCGTCGTCAGTGTTTTGTCCTCAAGAATAATCTCGACTTTCTGCGTGTCAAACGGGAATCTGCGCAAATCAATCGGGCTGTTTATGTTTGCCTGAATGCGATAAAACTTTTCTGCGGGCGTGTCAATGATTTGGTCCACGCTCGACGCCCGGCCGTTCATGAACTCATAGCCGCCAACCGTGCAATTCGCGTCGCACTTGAATGACAGGTAAAAATCAGCCGTAAATCCCCCAGTTGCGATGTCAAACTTACCGAGATTGAGAAGGTATAAGCCGACACGAGCGTCTGTCGCCGAGACGGCGGGGATTAGTGCAAAAAGCATGGCTAAAATGAGGATATACTGCTTCATACCGCTGTGAGAAGAGCGTGCCATTTATAAACCTTATTTTCCAAGAAGCGATCGAACTTTCGCCTCAATATCATCGATTGTGGCTGTACCTTTCATCAACGCTTCTCCCACAAGCATAGCGTTTATCTCCTTGCCCTGCGCGTGAACACTGTCCAATATACACTCGATATCCTCTCGCGATCTGATCGCGCTTTCAGTCACGAACACTGTGGCGGTTTCCGGAGCATAAGGGATTATACGAGCCGTCGTGGATTTGTCTTCTCTGAATGTTCTCAAATCCCGGTTATTAATGCCCACTACAACGGGGTATGCGAGCCTTGAGTGTATCATCTCCTCCTTTGTGTGGCACTCCACAATATAACCCATGCCGAGTTCAGACGCTTTGGTGATCATAAAGTGCATAAGGCCCGGTTCCAGCAACGCTGCAATGAGCAAAATGGCGTCCGCGCCGTACATGCGCGACTCATAGATTTGATCGAGAGTCACTATAAAGTCCTTCCGCATCACGGGAATGTGCACGGCTTCAGATACGGCCTTCAAGTCATCTAATGAGCCCTTGAAATGAGCATCTGTGAGCACAGAAATTGCAGAAGCCCCTGCCCGCTCATACGCTAACGCAATCTCAACTGGGTCTGCATACGGGCGAAGGTCTCCTTTGGAAGGGGACGCGCGCTTGAATTCCGCGATGAGGTGTAAACCCGGCTTCGCAAGCGCCCCATAAAAATTTCTCTTGGGAAGACACGCCTCATGCGTCGCGGGATTGTCATGTGCCCTCTTGAACGCATGCAATGCTTCGGAATGAGCCAGCGCTTCAATCTCGGGAGTTTTATCATAAACTATCCTTCTTAAGATATCAGGGCAATCACGGGGAAGCTCCATGGAATATCGAGAACGGCTGAGCTCTTTTAAAGATTATGGAAGCCGACTACGTATCGTGTCAGAAAACGCCTTGTCAAAACCGGCCTGCCTGCATTCGTACGCGGTTCCGCATCTCAGCGAACTGCATTCAGGGCATGGAGGGCAGACACGGCAATCCCCAGGACAATGCTCAATCGCATACTGGGCGCACTGCAGTTTCTCGTCGGGATCGCCCCATTGATACAAAAAAAGCGCAAACGCCCCTATCACGGCAGCTAATGCCACAAGCAGCATCCATTTGACGTGCATGCCGCCATTATATCCTAAAGCTTTATAAATGTAGTCCCATCCTTCATTCGCATGGAGTCATTACAGTTACAGGCTGCCTTGCTCAAGGCAGTGCGAGAGATGGGCTTTGACAAGCCCACAGATATTCAAACCTTATGCATCCCTGAAATCCGTAAGGGGCATGACATCGTTGGGCAATCAAGCACGGGATCTGGAAAAACCGCTGCGTTCGGCCTACCCCTTCTTGAGAAAATTCAGCCCCGCCAAGGCATCCAGGCGCTTATTCTCACGCCGACACGAGAGCTCTGCGTTCAAAACAATGAGGCGTTGAACAAGTTCGCAAAGTATGCGCAGCTTCATTCAACCGCGATATATGGGGGTGTAGGCATTCAGCCTC
>CAZHJH010000016.1:10588-10969 GCA_964533475.1 uncultured Methanosarcinales archaeon | reverse complement strand
GCGGGGCACGCTCAGGCTTGACCGCGTGAATTACTTAGTGCTTGATGAAGCGGATAAAATGCTTGAAATGGGATTTATTGAAGATGTTGAGCGTATTATCAGCGCTGTGCCGCAGCATAGACAAACGCTTTTGTTCAGCGCGACAATGCCCAGTGAGATTAAACGGCTTGTGAAGAGGTATCTCCGGGATCCAAAAACCATAACCAGCGAGATTTATGTGGATAAAAGCCTGCTGAACCAGGTGTATTATGTCATCCCGATGCGGGAAAAATTCTCGCTGCTTGTGCATCTTGTGCAATCGTATCCAAACGGGATCTCCTTAGTGTTTTGCGCGACGCGCTCTGAAGTAGATGTCGTGACGAGAAACTTAAAACTACATGG
>CAZHJH010000016.1:0-10578 GCA_964533475.1 uncultured Methanosarcinales archaeon | reverse complement strand
CGATGGCGCTTCATGGCGGGCTTACGCAGAATAAAAGGTCCATAGCGGTCGATTCGCTGCGCAAAGAGCATATTAACGTGCTTGTCGCCACAGACGTCGCGGCGCGCGGCCTTGATATTAGAAACATCTCACACGTGTACAATTATGATGTCCCCAAAACCTCAGATGAATATGTGCACAGGATAGGGAGAACCGCCCGCGCGGGCCAGGAAGGGGATGCGATTACGCTGTTATCCGAGAGGGATTATGAGAATTTTAATCGCGTCTTACAGGACCGAAGCCTCACGATAAAACGGGCGCAGCTTCCCCAATTCCAGATCGCGCGATTCCAGCGTTTTTCCAGGCCTCAGGGCGGAAGATTTCCCGAAAGATCCCAGGGCAGATTTCAAAGCCGGGGAAGATCGCAGGGAAGATTCAGCAGAGGACATCGCCGATGAAGGGCATCGTCCTGCTCAGTTTTATCATTCTTCTCACGGGATGCGTCGCAAACGAATGTTACGAGTCACAAACCTGTGATGAATATTGTCAAGATGGCATTGATCGTGAGTTTCAGCTTGACCAAGGGGTGTATATGAAGACATCCGAGGGTTGCTGCTGCTCGCTCAAAAACCAGACGATTAACTGGGTAGCATGAACGCCATACAAATAGCGCTTCAGAGGCACGCACGGCCAGAGAAGGCGCGGATTCTTCAACATTTTTTCAAGACTGGGAAAGGCCAGTATGGGGAGGGCGATGTTTTTATCGGGGTCACGGTGCCAGAGACGCGGGCTGTAGCGAAGAAATTTATGCATGTGGGTTTTCGGGAGATTGAGGCGTTGCTGAACAGTAAGGTCCATGAGCATCGTCTGTGCGGGTTGCTCATCCTTGTGCTGCAGTTTCAGAAAAAACCGTCAGGAGAGATTATTGATTTCTATCTCAAGCATTTCTACGCTGTGAACAACTGGGATCTTGTTGATTTGACCGCTGACAAAATCCTGGGAGCATGGCTCGCTGATAAAGACAGATCATTACTCTATAAACTCGCAAAAAGCAATACCCTTTGGGAGCGAAGAGCAGCGATCGTTGCAACATACGCATTCATCCGAAATAATGATTTTAAGGACACATGTACACTTGCGGAAGGATTTCTCAACGAAAAACATGACCTCATGCATAAAGCTGTCGGCTGGATGCTGCGGGAAGCGGGCAAACGAGATGAAAAACAGCTGCGGATGTTCTTGGAAAGAAACGCGGCGCGTATGCCGAGGACGATGCTGCGGTACGCGATTGAAAGACTACACGATAAAAAGAAGTATCTCGCGATTAAGAATACGTCTCGATGATATAATCCAGATAGCTTAACGGCTTTGTGAGAAATGCCTCAAGGCGCCGCCGCCAATACGGATCCTGCTGCGCGAATTGCCTCAGCGCATTGCTCCCGGGTTTTGTATTCAGCTCCAGATTAAACAGCTCAAAATCCCCTTCGGAAAACACGAAATCAATTCCTATTTCACCCACAGTTTCTGTTTTCGTCAGCGCAGAGATGATGCGCTTCCCCTGCGCGTGAATGAGCTTTGCAGCGCCTTCATAATCACCGCTGAACACGACACGCGGGTCCCGTGCTTCCCCGGGCGTTTTTGCGTGCGTTATGTTTGTGTGATCCGCGCCTGGTGCAGCAACTCGCAGGTAAAAGCACGTTTCAGAGAGCCTGCCATCCGTGCCCCGCTGCCACAGCGAGCGAATGTCGTACTTTCTTGACCCTTCTGTCGTGTCCGGACGGATACCCTCCTGCATAATGTACGTCTCAGGAGAAACAATGAGGTTTTGAATCACATCGGAGGCTTTTCCCGCGGATCCGCACCGATGCTCCTGGGCCGCTTTGACGACAAAATATCCGCCCTGCGCTTTTACAACAATCTGGCCGTCGCCATGTGACGCGCTTCTGGGTTTTAAGAAAACGATGGGAAACTCCTGAATGAAAGCAGCAACTTTTTCGGGATCATAGAGTTCTGTCTCAGGCATGTCGATTCCCGATTTTTCAAGCGCAAGGTACGTGTCCCACTTGTCGTAGCATAATTTTCTTAACGCCCTTCCATTCACGGGACGCACGTTTTTCGCCTGCAGCGCTGCGATGAGGTTGTCTACAAGATCCTGCTCAGGATCCGTCATGTTTGTGCGATCGTATAACGCGTGCACGCTCGGAACGAGAAATCTCTGCATCTCTCTTCCGTCCCAAAGGAGGCCGTAGAGGGGCGCTCTGTCCTGCAGGCGGGAAAGGTTTGCTTTTGATATCCCTACGTCAACAAGGGCGATCCCTAGCTTTTTTGCGCGCTCCGCACGTTCCCGATAAAGGTCTTGGCCCTTGTCGCTCGGCGTACTTAACCAGGCTGCCACTTTAGACGCTTCGAGAATCTTTCGTTTTGCCATTACGATGCAAGTGCACATGCGCTTTTAAATCCCTGTGTTGCTAAAAACAGAGTGTTTTTAAATGAGGAGATCCCCGTGCATGGGATGAAAACCAGTGTGTTGAATCTCGCGGAAATACGGAAGGCAGCCACAATTATCAGGGGAGGGGGCGTAATTGCATTCCCAACTGAAACCGTGTATGGGCTCGGAGCGAATGCGTTTGACGACCGGGCTGTGAAAAAAATATTCAAGGCGAAAGGAAGGCCTGCGGACAATCCGTTGATTGTGCATATTGCCTCCAAAAAACAATTATTTGACGTTGCTGCTACGGTTCCGGAACGAGCATGGATTCTTATAAGGAATTTCTGGCCGGGTCCGTTAACTTTAGTCATGAAGAAAAGCAAAAAGATTCCTCATATTGTAACCGCCGGCCTGCAAACCGTGGCCGTGCGCATGCCCGATCATCCCGTGGCAATGCTATTCATCAAGGCTTCTCGCGTTCCCATCGCGGCGCCGAGCGCGAATATTTCCGGAAAGCCAAGCGCGACGAACGCGAAACACGTGATGCATGACTTTGAGGGGAGAATTGATGCAGTGATTGATGGTGGGAAAACGAGGCATGGCGTTGAAAGCACCGTCCTTGACCTCACGGTGCATCCTGCGGTGATTCTTCGGCCTGGAGCGATTACGAAAGAGCAGATTGAGCGTGTCATTGGGCCTGTCATGTTTGCTCGAATCGGGAGTAAGGTGAAATCCCCCGGCATGAAATACAGGCATTATGCGCCTCTCGCAAAGGTTGTCCTGTGCGCGTCACTTCAAGATATTCAAAAGAGACGCGGGAAAAAATCGGCGGTTATCGCAAGAAAAAAAGTCACTGGTGTGAGTTTTGTGTTCGTCAATGAGCGCCACCTCGCGAAAAACCTGTATCATTGGTTTCGGGAAGCGGACAAGAAAGGATGTGACTCTATTTTTGTGCAGACGGTTTCTGAGAAAGGGCTTGGAGCGACGATTATGAACCGGCTGAGGAAGGCGGCCAAAACAAAGTGGCGGGTTTATAAATAATCAAAGACTTCCTTTGATCATGCATTATACGTTCGAAAACCACTGTGAGTTCCCTGAAAACTCCGTTGGAAAACTTATTCTGTGTAAAGAGGAGGAAAAGATTTTGCTCTTTGGGAAGATGGCGGCGCTTGATGAGATCGCTTCTTTGACATGGGAAGAGGCAAAAGAACGATTAAAGAAGCTCATGCGAGAGAAGGATCCTGAGCGAGGCATCGCGCGCATTCGCGTGATTGCCGGTGATCATAGGGAGATCCCGCACAGGGCTTCTGTCCTTGGAGGCACACAGGCAGTGTACCGAGATCAAAGAATATTCTTGCTTCGTGACAGCGCAAGGTATGGAGGAGTGCATCCGGACGCGGTGCAGCAGTGCATTCCTCATGTAGCTGTGGAACATGAAAGCCTGGGAGGATTCAGTGATTACAGAGATCCGTTAGAAATATTTCTTGCATATGAAGGAGAACGGTAGTTAAAAACTCACATTCAACCCTTTCAGCGCCGCAACCAACGCTTCATGACCCGTGTAATGGATCGCGTGCATGCCCAGCTTTTTAGCGCCTTTCACATTCTCCTGAAGGTCGTCGATAAAAATACATTCTTCGGGCTGCACGTTAAGCTTTTGCAAAGCGTCTTCAAAGATTTTTGCGTCGGGTTTAAGGGCCTGCACCATGTAGGAGAGCGTGATCGTGTCAAAGTATCCAAGAACAATGTTCTTACTGAGCGTGTTCTCGTAATCAAGATCGCTTATGTTGGAGATTAATCCAAGTTTGTATTTTCCTTTCAAGGATCGAATCAGCGCGTACGTTGAAGGAATGGGCACAAATACATCCGTGTATGCGCGAACGAGCGCTTCGTGCGAAAGAGGAGTGTTCGTGATCTGCTTTACCTTCTGCATAAACTCCGCGCCTGTGAGTTTTCCTGACTCAAGCTGGTTCGTCATGCCCCCATTTCCATAAATCCCTTTCCTGAGCTCTTCTATAGGAACATTCGTGAATGGCGAGATCCTCGTGAGAAATATCTGATTCTCGAAGCTGCAGATGACATTGCCGAAGTCGAAGAGGATTGCTTTGATCATAGGGAAAATCTGAATGATGGTTATATAAACATTGCGATTAGCGCAACCGTTTTCTCAGCATCAACTCCGGCTTTCCGGCATGCAGCTCTTTACTGACTTTTACGTTTATGTGATCCAGGAAGTACCGGAGATCTTTGCGGATCTTTTTAACGTTTTTTTGCCTGCCTCCGTATTCAACTTCTAGAAACACTCCAAGATTCTCAACATCGTCTAAGACAATAGTATACTCTTTCGTTTTGAATTCATGCCTGGTCGTACTCATCTCAATGAGCTTTTTCAGTCCAAGATGCTCAATGATCCTGAGCGCCGTCTCAAAGTCTTTTACACGAGTTTCATATTCATCCGAGTATGTCCATATGCCTTTCGCGTCGTGATGATCGATCTTGTACGCGATCTCGCTCAAGTTTCCATCACTCCGCAGGCGAAAGCATTCCTTTGGGAACTCGCCGTTGAGCGCTTCTTTTTTAGTTCGGAGAGGATCGAAGAAGTAGATGTCATGGATCTTTTTTATGCCCTTGAACGCGAATTGGCGTAATTTTGGCAGAGCCTTGTGCTTCGGTTCCAACACCTCAACGAGGATTTCGATTTCGCGCATATCCCTGAATAAAAACAAGGAATTCATAAAGCTTCCGCACTGGACAAACGCTTGGGCAACGCATTTAAATGAGGGATACAGAGTGCTTGAATGCACAGCATCGTTCTGCACGAGTACATTCCCCTCAAAAAACAATATGACAATAGAGGAGGACTTTCAGAGCGCATCCTGAAGCAGCGGCTCGAACAGCAGGGCTGGATCGTGTGGAAGTCAGCGCTCATCGGCTTCTGGGAATCAGCGTATCCCAATGTTGAAAGAAAATACGCGAAACTGCACGAACTGCTCGATCCTGAAACAAGGGAATGGCTCGAATACATGAATGCCGTGCATCACGGATTGCCTGACTATATCTGTTACAGGGCCGGAAAATGGAAGTTTGTAGAATGCAAACTGGGACATGAGCAGCTGAACAAAAACCAAAGGAAATGCATCCCCAAGCTCAAGGGACGAGGATTTCACGTAGAAGTGCACAAACTCGTTGAAGATTGCACGAAAACACGTGCGGCGCTTGTCCAGCTCGGAACCCGTGAGAAAAAAATTCTTGAAAAGCAGATGGTGATACGCGTTCAGCGAGGCGCGGCAGCCTAAGATCATGCGTAAGCGCGGCCTTGCGTAGCTTCTCACGTTCCATATATGGCTGCATAGGCCCACAATACAGGTGTGTTGTAATGCCTGGAATCCTTGCTTCGATTGTCGTGAGGGTATGATCAATGCACGCGAGTCCATAAATCTTCCATGGCTCGCGGGGGGTGTCAAGTTCGGCAGGGACAGCATACTTCTCAAAAAGCATGAAGCGCTGCTGCCTGGACTTGGCGACAAATATGCCTGTCATGAGTATGGGGGAGGCAATCTGCAATTCGGGCTGACACTGCATAACAAAACGAGGAAAGCCATATACGTGAGAAATGCTTTTGCGTTCAAGCATCACAATAAAAGCGTCAAGATCCTCGGTTCTTGCAGTAAGCATATGTACATGTAAGTAGACAGCGCTTTTTAAACATTACTTTAACGCTTTGACCATATACGGCCCTTCGCGCGCATAGCCCAATTTACGATAGTATGCACGAACACCCACTCCGGAAATCACGACCATTTTATCTTTTCCGTTAACCCTCGCGATCCTCTCCGCCTCTGCCATGAGTTTTTTGCCATAGCCTTTGTGCTGGGATTTCTCTTCCTCACTTGCTCCAATAGCGACAGCCATTCCATACACGTGCAATTCACGTATGAGCGCGCTTTTCAGCGTAATCGCAGGATGCAAACTACGCGGTGGAAATCGCAGCCGGACAAAACCGAGGAGTTTATCCGAAGCTTCAATGCTGATGAAGAATTCCTTGCCCCCGCTCGCCTCATATTCCTGAACGTTAATCGAGGGTTTTCCCTTCACAACACCCTGCTTAATCTCCCTGCATCGGATGCATCTGCACTTGACGCTTCGTTTCTTCGCAAGCTCAGTAACATACTGGCGAAGGTTTGTGCGATTCACACCAGCTGTCGTCGCATACGTCGGGATATCGCGCTGCACTCTCATGATCCGGCAGTATTCAGGGACATATTTTTTGCTTTCAACAATAATATCCGCGGCCTCCTCCGTGCTCAAAGGAACAAATGCTCCTTTCCTGAACTGCTTTTCAAGCGGAGTTCCGGGCATGACCATGCACGGATAGATTTTGAGCATGTCTGGCCTGAAATCAGGATTTGAGAAGATCTCGCGTATGCATGCGATGTCACGCTCCCGGTCAACGCGTTTGCCGGAAGGCGTTGGAAGTCCGGGCATCATGTGGAAATTCAACTTAAAACCGAGATCCCGAAGGTCAGCAATGCTCCGCTTCGAATCTTCAAGATTATGGCCGCGGTTTGTGCATTTCAAAATCTCATCATACACGGTCTGAATGCCAAGCTCAACGCGCGTGCATCCGAGTTTCAAGAATTCAAGGCCATGGGATGCAAAGCCCCAATCAGGCTTTGTTTCAATCGTCAGCCCAATGCATCGGATTGCAACCTGTTCATTGAGGACTTCCTCCTCTTCTAACGCATGCGCCTGTTTATCTTTGAGCGCAAGAATTTTCTTTGTGATGCGCGCTTCGCGCTCAGGATTTCCTACAGGACTAGGCAACTCAAAAAATTGTTTGAACGCTTCAAGGTCAAATTTCCCGCGGGGAAAAAACAAACGACTGAAGTCGTTGTACGCCTTGAAGGAGAGCCTCACATACTCTTCCTGGTACTGTTTTGGGAACGCGGGGAATGTTCCCCCCATGATGATCTGATCCACTTTGTCCGGGTTTTGCCCAAGGACGATGTACTGCTCAAGGCGGTTGAAGATGATTCTGTATGGATCATAGTCGTTTCTTATGCCGCGCATTGTACTCGGTTCTTTTCCGGTGTAGCTTTTTGGAACATCGCCGTAATAGCTGTTTAATCCTCCGGGGCAGTACGTGCAGGATCCATGCGGACAGACCCCTGGTTTTGACATGGTTGCGACAATCGCAACACCGCTTCCTGTTCGCGTCGGTTTTGTCTGGAGAAATACGCGAACGCCCGCCACCTGCTGTTTAGGCGTATTGAGATACACTTCTATGTCCGTCGGAATCTCCCTTCGCTTATACTTTTTGCACAGCTGCAGCTTTTTCTTCGCGAGAAGCTGCTTTGAGGGCTTATACTCCTCTGTCCACGAGATGAGTTCGCTGAAAAAGTCCATGCAGAATTGAGCGCGGGAGAGTATAAAAACTTATGCGACGTACTCAAGCAACGCGTCCAGCTGGGCCGCGCGCCGCGCCCGATACGCGACATCGTCAAACAAACGGAGGCGTAGCTCGATCACGCGCTGAATATCCGGATGTTCAAGGAGTATACTTATGCTCAATGCGTTGAGCAGCGCTGCCCGGGCGGTTTGAGATTCCGCTGTGGAATACCAATCTTCATTCACGGCATTGGGATGCAATTCAACGTATTGCGCTATGCTCTGGAGCTCAGTCAACTGCTCGATAGGAGGCTGATGGCCGTTAAGATGTATTTTCTCTGGGTCAATTTGAGATGGGTTTCTCAGCAGTACGTCAATACATACAGAGAGCGAATCGCCTGATCTAGGTAGATTATTGCGTGATGTCACATACAACCCCTTGCAGAAGCCGAAATCCAAAGTTTATAAGGATTATTGTGGTATAGCTATTGTTAAGAAGTAACAGAATCCAAAAACTCAAGTGCATGCTCAGGATCATATGCGTCTCTGATGTTTACAAGCGCCTGCCTTATATGCACATGATCATCCGTGCCAATCCTTGGGCACGCGGTATTCACCCATGCCCCAATGAAGGGATAATTCTCAAGAAGATCAAGGCGCAACGTGTCATCAATGAAGATGTACGCTTTTTTATCCTTCTTTTCAACCATGGCCTTAAGTTTTAATGCGTTCTCAAGATACTGCTGGCCGGGCTTTACGGTCACAAGAATGCCAACGGTTTTTGCCATGATGTAGCGTTTCAAATTCGCTTTCATTTTCTTGAGCTGAACGAGAATGTCATTTTTTGTGATACTTTTCATTTTTTCCGCGATCGGGTCCCAGATCATGACATCTTTGATTGCTTTTTCATGGATTTGGGCAAGCAATAACGCTTTTGGATGAAACATGCCATCGCCGATGTATAGAATGGCGTCCGCATCCTTTAAGATACTTCCATTGAACGAATCATGATACGCGTCACAACCGAGCACTTGCATTTCTTTGTCTGTGCGTTTTGCTTTGGTTGTTAATACTTTAACTCCAATTCCCTTCAATTGTTGCATTGCTTTGTCCAGTTTGAGATACTGTACGGAAGCAAAGAGCGCGACGGATTTGAACTTCTTTACATGGTCAAGCAATTGCTTCCCCAGAACAACCTCTTTGTCCCACTTCGCGTCCACAAAAAGCGTTTCTACCATTGTTCCACCGTTTTATGATAACGATTATGGCCCCACGCGATGACAAGGTCAATTCCTAAGGGTTTCAATCCTTGAGGAAGATCACACGCGCCAAAGCAGGAGCCAAACCATATAAAAACAGACGCGCCTGTTTTCCTCTCGATATTGTCCGTGATTTCTCCCGCTTTTGTCTTTAACCCATCAGGTAATTGAATAAGGACACGCTTCGCTTTCTTCTCGTTTATCTGCGCAATTACCCTGTCAAGTTCAAGTGCGAACATACGCACAGAAAGGGCGAACGCGTTTATAAAGCTTAGGTTTAAAAAGCGAAAAGCATTCTCAAGGAACATGCCTAACACGCCGTTAATACATACTCCGTGGGAGAAGATTCCTGCTCTGGGAGAGCAAGAAAGAGTTCTGACGTTTATTCCCGGTACGCAGGCTCAAAGAAGAGTTCCTGACGAAAGGAGTGCGGGTGTCGGAGCATTTGAAGAGGCTATATTGTCGTATAAAAAGACGGATAATCTACCCTTATTTAATATTGGGGAGCCGCCGTACAAGAAACCCGAATTGCCAAATCCTCTTGGAGATCCTTTTACTCGAGCATCAAGCAAACCCGCCATTATTGTGTACCCTATGAATCCTGAAGTGCCGGTGCCATTGCCGGGAACGAAGGAGTTTCGCTTCGAGATGTCTGTAGATCGTTTGCAGGAGATCGTTGAACTGGAATTACGAGGGCTTAATCCGCGACGCATGCCGGACCCTGAGCATGAATTGGTACGGTACGAGTTTCTTGCGAAGCAGGCACGGATGCTTGATGGCATTGTGGACAGAATCGTGGCAGAATACCATGGCACGCCGTATAAGCGATCCTAAAACTTTTTAAACGAGTAAGGACTTTGCTTTTTCATGGGGGAACGTTCGTGCATAGACTTATTGATAACGGGTAGTCCGCACCATAAATTGGGGTTTATCGTTAGGCCAGCATCATATATGGATGACCTCTTAAAAGCTCTGAGGCCCTGCCGTGTGAGCGCTTCTTTTGACAAGACTCCGGAAGAGCTCAATGAGGTTCTTATGCTCGCGCTCGAGCAGGAATTCCCAGAAGCGCATGCAATACCCGAGGAACATCTCTTTGTGTATGCCTTGAAGTATGATCAGAAGGGGCGGGCAAAAGACGTTTTTGAAAAGATATGCGGAGATCACGAGGGGGAGATGCAACGCTGAATACCTATTCCAGTATATGAATGCATATAAAACCCTTCACGATTCCAACATCATGGATCTGAATGTTTCACGGATTGATTATTATGCCCTCTGGGACAATCCGGAGATCACCGTCATTGTGCAGCCGCGCGCGCAGGAACCGGGGCTCGATCGCGACAATCTCCGTTTTTACCGTGCGAACTCGTATCCGCATGAGGTGCCTCTGCTTATTGAAATCGTGCAACATCTTCTTGAAGACTTGCTGCCTACACACGCGCGCATAAAACCAGACTCTCTGGAGGTTCACTATTCGGCCATGGACATACCCGTCATTCGCACCCGGCTGGATGAGCTTGCAGT
>CAZHJH010000015.1:0-18377 GCA_964533475.1 uncultured Methanosarcinales archaeon | reverse complement strand
ATTCACAGTTTTCCTACTTATACCCTTTGTTGCAGCGGATACATCAGTCATAACGAATTCGCTCAGACCAAATATTACTGTTATCTTTAACACGGCCGTGGATCCAGACAGCATTATGGCAGCACTCGATCCTAAAGCCGCACCGGGCACGAACATCTCTATACGACTTGTCTCGTATGATGCGAATAAGACACGATTCTTGTTCACAACGCTTGAAGATCTTGCGGAAGGCGATTATGTGTTCAGTATTAATGGCAGAGACCTTACGGGAAAACTTCTATTTACGACACCCAAAATCCAAGAGTTCACAGTCATTTACCCGCCCTTGGTAATCGAGCTGCTGAATCCAAGGTTTGGCGTAAGCTCATACTCTCCCGTTGATTTTACTGTTGGCGTAAACAGACAGGCGAACTGCAGATACAACCTTGGAAGCCAAAACTTCACATTCGCTGAGAGTGGATATGATCCAGAGATTATCCGAACCCCGTACTGGTTCAAAAAAACGGGAATATCCGTGTACGCGAACAATGCGTACCCTATTGTCGTGTCATGCGAGGATCTCTTTTATCACAAAATGACAATCACGACATTTTACCTTACTCTTGATGCAGCCCCCCCGCAGGTAGCGTATCGTGCGGAGCCGAATCCGGTGACATTCCTAACGTCAAGAGGATTTGAGTCTTCGCTTATCGCCGAAGCAGACAAGGACATCTCTTGCAGATATAGCAATACAACCAATGCAGTGTTTTCAGACATGCTCCCGTTCCCATACAACGATGTAACGAAGTCAGGAACATACGCCAGAACGCAACAAGTTACACTCGGCTTTCCTGATCAGGGAACGTACACATACGCTGCGGAGTGTGTATCGCTGGCAAACCTCTCATCGCGGGGAACAGTTGCTGTTGAAGTGAGGTTGCCAACAGAATATACAATCACGATTTTGAGCCCGCCGTCATACACAAAAGAATCACAGCCATGGCTGAATTTCACGATCAACGCTCCAGCCGCAGGGGCATGTCAATATTCGAAGGATTCTGGCTTTGCAGCCGCTAATCGATCATCTATTCTACCCTATGACTCACTCGGAGTGCGCTATCGTGCACAGCTTGTCTCCATAGGACCAGGAGCGCACACACTGTATGTACGATGTCCCTTTGGATCATCAAACCAGATTGTTACGGTATCCACGACGTTTTCCATAGACACTGCGCGTCCTGAGATGATATCGGCGATTTTAACAACCCCCCTTGCAAACTCTTCCAAAACGTATTATGATGACAGACTCTGCGGCGTGTTCAAAGCGGAGGACAGAGACTCCGGGATAGACTTCTTTTCCTATACTGTGGTGGATGAATCACGAGCGTCATCTTCAAGCATTGTCGAGCGTGGCAGGGTCAATCCGAGCAGGCAGGACAATATCACGTATATCTTTGATGGCTGCATTGATGCAGACCTGAACAATACAAACACGTATCATGTGGATGTGAACGCAACAGACAGAGTCGGTCTTGGGACGCTTCAGACAAAGTCAACAAACGCGCTCACTGTTGATGTCACCCTCGCTCCGGAGAATTGTGATGACCTTAGAAAGAACGGCGATGAAACGGATGTTGATTGCGGAGGAACATGTCCTGAAAAATGCCTTGAGGGAGAGTTCTGTGAGGATAACAGCGATTGCAGAACGGGTTATTGCGAAGATGATGATGGTGTTAAGAAATGCGCAAAGTCGAGCTGCCGTGATGATATCAAGAATGGCGATGAAACGGATGTGGACTGTGGAGGATCCTGCGGAAAGTGCGATGACGGGGATGATTGCGAAGAGAATAGCGATTGCAAGAGCGGAAGATGCGATCCCTCACAGGATATCTGCGTAGATAAACTTGACACGTGTACAAACCAGAAGCTCGATGAAGGGGAAGCAGATGTTGACTGCGGCGGATTATGCGACGCCCAGTGCGATGATGGGAGCACATGCGATGTTGATTCAGACTGCAAAAGCTTAGTCTGTGACGGCACATGCAAGGCGGCGAGCTGCACAGATAATATCAAGAACGGCTTTGAGAAAGGAGTCGATTGCGGAGGAACATGCGATGAGAAATGTCCTCTCGGGACGTCATGCACGCAAGACACAGACTGCGCATCAGACACGTGCTTGAATGGAAAATGCGCAAAGAACCCCGATAGCGATAATGACGGCATGGATGACAGCTGTGAAATCGCAAATGGCTTTAATCCCGAAGACGCTAGTGACGCTTCAGGAGATGTTGATGATGATGGGCTTACGAACAGTGAGGAGTGCCAATTGGGCACGAATCCGCGAAAGGCGGACACAGACGGCGATGGATACAATGATGGCGCTGAGTCTGACGCAGGAACGGATCCACTCGATCCGGATGATCATCCCCAAAACCTCTGGTGGCTCTGGCTGCTTATCGTATTAGTGATCTTACTTATAGCCGGAGGCGGCTATTACGCGTATGAACAGTACGCAAATAGAAAGCCTGAACCACGTATGCCTCCCCAACGCTTTATGCCACCTCGAACATTACCACCACTTTCACGGCCACCTCCAAGAGCTGAGGAGCCCCACAAAGCATCCGTATCCACGGAAAAAACAGAGGAGTGGGTTTCTGTCGGAGCGGAAGGGAGGAGGAAAAGCGAAAACATCTTTGATGAGCTTGCACTCCTCGCGACAAAAAAGAAGGGAGAGCGCGAGAATATCTTTCATCGGCTGAAGATCATGAGCGGTGAAGAAATCAAACCCACGCACGTCAAGCAAATCGCTGAGAGCCCGGCAGCGAAGGAGGATATTCTCAAATCGTTCAGTATCATCAGCCAGAAAGATATTGATGACAAAACATCTAAGGAGATAAGATCACAACTCACAGACCTGAAGGAAAGCCACGAACATCTCGCAACGAAGGTTGATAAAGTGGCAGAAAAACTTGAGTCAAAAGTTGAAACACTTATCGCGAGCAAAGCAGGCAAGAAATTCCATAACGCGGGCTGCCTTGCAGCTAAGAACATTCCTAAAACCCAGCTTATCACGTTTAAAGATCGCAAAGAAGCTGTCAAAAAAGGCTACAAACCGTGCAGGGTATGCCTCACGCGGTGACTTCTCATGAAGAAGGCCGAAATCTATGGGCAAGTGTTCGTGTACATTCTCATGATTGTTGTTTTTGCAGCTATTCTTATTTACGGCGCACATCAAATACAACGGCTCATGCAGCAAGGAGATAAAATCGACAAGGAACGGTTTAAGCTCGAATTGAAAGATGCGCTTGCAGACAATATTGAATATGGAGATACAGAAGTTAGGGAGTTTAAGATTCCGGGAGCTTATGAGGAAGTGTGTTTTGTGGGAGAGGATACATTTACTAATCAAAACGCAATAGATAATATAGAACAACCCCTGATACGGGATAGTGTACAGTCCGGATCGAAAAACAATCTTTTTTTATATCCTGACGGATCAGATTCGTTTGATATTGGACCTTTAAAGCTAGATGTCCCTACTCTATGCATCCCCATTAATAATCAAAGAATTAACGTGCGTCTTGAAGGAATAGGGGATGCTACAAAGGTTGCTCAGTTATCACCATGAAGCGCTCCAAGAAAGCGGTAATCGAGCTACAGTTCAACTGGCTCTTCATACTTATCATCGGGGCGATGATTCTCCTCTTTTTCGTCACTGTTATCTATAAGCAGAGGAATATAGCGGATCAAAGATTAGCTGCTCGGGTTTTAAACGATCTTGAAAGCATATTGACTGGAGCGCAGGTGAGCACGAGCACGGCTACTAGGATTGAAAGCGCGCGGAATGAGATCTATTTTGACTGCACAGACTGCTCATGCTCGTATAAAATCAGCAATCTCTTCGGCTCTGGGTCCATAAGCTATGATGGGAAAACCGTGTTTGCGCCGACGGAACTCAAAGGAGAGCAGTATCTCGCATGGAGTTTAGACTGGAATATGCCGTATAAAGTCACGAATTTTTTGTATTTGACGAGCCCTGAGTATAGGTATACTATTTTGTACAATCAGGATGTATCTGCTGCACAACAATTTGCAGGAGACATACAGTATAACTTGCCCGATGCCTTCACAAACATTAAGGACGAAAATGCTTATGAATACGATCTTGATACTATGGCACCGCTGGGGATTCCGTCTAAAAACTCGTATAAAGCACGGCTCATTTTCGTAGGATATGAAGAGCCAAATATCGCATCTATCACTAATATGATTCCCCTTATTGACCATCTTGATTACCTTGACTATCGGGATATTACTGCCATCAACATAATGGAAGGATCAAAACTGGATTACGGCACGGTGCAGTTTTATACGCTCACAAAGAACAAAGAAAGATTTTTACTGCAAAAAAAGTCTTATTATATTGGCATTGCCGGATTATACGCAGCAATATTTTCAGATGATCCAGATAATTACGTTTGTCCAATGAACAGTGCGCTGCAAAGATTACAACATGTGAGCAGCTTGTATCAACAGCGCACAACGCAGTTAAGAACACGCCCCCCGCCGTGCCAGAATTGGTACTCACAGGCCCTCAATCCTTACTTCACAATTCTCATGACAAATCTAAACCCCCCTCCAGACCTAACAACGAATGCGGATTATGAAGGCGATTTTGGAAACCTGTACAACAATGCATTTCAGCAGAATGCGAATGGCCTCGCATTCCTCAATAGCAGAGCGCAGTTATTCTCATGCCCGGAGATGTATTGATGAAAGCGCAGATCCGCATGGGAGAGAGCATTGCAGTTATGGTCGTGTTTTTTTTCCTCATCGTTATCGCGTACTCTTTTTATGTGAAGATACAGCAAAGCAGCCTCGCTGTCGACATAGGGAAGGCGCAGGAATTGAGAGCGATCCAATTGGCGCAGCTTGTTTATTACATGCCGGAAGTGCAATGCAGCTCAGGAACGCAGCTCGTTAAGGAAAGTTGTTTTGACACGCTAAAGCTGGAGAAGTTTAAAGGCATCCTTGCGGGCGATGGGAGGCTCTTCTACTTTAGACTATTTGGGTATAGTAATATCTCTATTCATCAAGTGTATCCACCCAGTTCATGGATTACACCCGATTATGATTATGATAATGATGGAACTAAGGAAAACATTCTCCTTTACAGTCGTAATGCCCCCCAAGATGACCCTATTCGCTTCAAAAGCACAAAAGTAGCACAGATGCCCGTCGCTCTCTACGATCCTATTCAAAAAAAGTATGCATATGCCTACTTAGTGGTGGAATATGTCTATTAATAGGAAATCGCAGATGGAAATCATGGGACTCGCGATCATCATTATTCTGTTAATGCTCGCGCTCGTGTTTGTTGTGCGATTTACGCTCATTCCGAACCAAAACGCGCCTAAAAAAGAGTTTTCCCAAGCGCAGATCGCGGCAAATACATTAAACGCTATGCTCCAGACGAATGTGGAAGAATGTAATGAAGCCACTATTGAGCGATTGTTTGTGGACTGTGCGCAGAGGACAAGCATTATCGATTGTGGCACTGGCGGAAGCTTCGTTAACGCCTGCGATTTCCTCTTTGGCAATCCTCCCGGAATAAACTCGTTCCTAAAAAATAGCATTTTTTTGAATACTCTTGATTTATGGGAAATCCCGTATACGCTCACGTTTAATGATGCACAGGAAGTCGCTTCCGATTCAGGTGATAAGAAATGCTCCGCGGAGCATGTCGGAACGGTTTACTCCAGCAGAGACTTAAAAGAGGCCAAGATAGGCTTAGGAGGGGGCACGGTGCTCATTGTGCAGATGGAGTTGTGCTCATAGGAAGATTTAAATATAAGAAAACGATCAATCGAGAAAGAGGTGATTCATGTGAAACGCGGTCAGGGGATGACCCTAAACACGATTGTTGTGGCAGCATTAGTACTTCTTGTCTTTGTCATCCTTGCATTAATCTTCTCAGGACGCATCAGCATCTTCAGCAGTGAAAGCGCCGCCTGCAAGAACAATGGCGGAGTCTGCAAGACGTTCTGCGATGAAGGACAGGGCGAAAAGGAATACTCAGCAGTGAGCTGTCCTCAAGGAGAGGTCTGTTGCCTTAAGGGATTAAATTGAGCAAGGGAGAAGCGTTAACGCTCGGCACGATTGTCGTTGCCGCGCTTGTTATTATTGTTCTTGTCGTTCTTGTATTCATTTTTACAGGAAAAATCAGCGTTTTCCGGGAAAATGTGGACGCATGCAGCGGAGTCTGCGTAGAAACACAGCAGGAATGCGCTGACCTTGGAAAAGCTGCCGTACGGCAAAACTGCCTCTCAGATCACGAAGGCGTTGAGTACTGTTGTTTGTAGTGGTAAATTTACACTGATTCTAGTGTACTTCTGATTCTTGTTAATCTAGCAACACTGGCGAGGCCGAGGGTGGAGATGCGCCGTCCGGGCTCCCGAGGAGGCCACAGACCGTCCGAAGCCATTATTGTTGCTATCTTCTGGGACATTCCGACTTTGACCAAATAGTCGCTTTGTAGCGAACATTTAAATACAAGATTTCTGTGAAAAGGGTTATGCGGAAGGGAGCCATAAAGAATCTCGCAATCATTCTCTTGGTACTTGCGGCTTTAGCAGTCATCGGATTTATTTTTGCGCGAATTATGAGGCTGCTCTCATGAAGAAAGGAGTCGCGGAAGTGCTTACGTCCATCATCCTTGTGCTCGTCGTAAGCGGGGTCATCGTTCTCATCGTGGGACCCGGAATCCTCGCCAAACTCAAAGGCGTAGGGGATAGAGAGCAGTGCAGGGCAAGCGCGGTGGTTAAGGCCCAGATTGTGAGCAAGAATCTCGCCCATACAGAATCTCCAACAAATCTCCAATGCAAGACGCAGGAGATCGAGATCACGCATAAAGCGATTACGAAACAAGGAAAGAAAATCGAAACGTTATCCTGGGGAGACACCGCAAAGAATGAGGCATCCATAACCGCTATAAAGAGAACGCTCGCGAATGAGATGTACGATTGCTGGTATCAATTCAAAGAGCTGGACATATTCGGGGATTACAACAGTAACCTTAGATGCGTGCCCTGCGCACGGATCCATGTAACCCCGGAAGCAAAAAACAAACTTACAGAGACAGTAGGCATGCCAGCAGTCCCCAGCATGTATGAATATCTCCAGACAACCACAATTCCTAACAGCGAGCAGAAATTTCTTGAATACCTTACAGATGAACAAGCAGGCGGAATCGACTTCACAGGTGAGCAACCGTTATCCCTCGATACGGATTACTATGTGGTCTATGAGGCCAGTAAGGACAGTGCACTTATATCTGCGGTGACTCTTGGGTTCTGCTCTTTCATCAGTTGCGGTGGAACAGAAGTTGGCATTGCACGCACAGCAGGAAGATTAGCAACGTATATTCCAGGAGGACATCCAGGAGTTCTTGAGACCGCCCGCAATCCCACGACGCTTCTCCAGACAGCGTCTAATGATCAGTTTCTTGCCGTAGCACAGGGCGATGAGGGATACACATTTTACCGTTATTATGAAGGTCCTCAAGGAACTGGAGCTAGGACGATTGCCCGAGAGACATTTACGGCAACCTCGCGTGAAGTAGGTGAGCAACTCGCCAGAAATCCTTCACTCTTTCAAGAATTGCAGACTGCGGGACAGATTACTCGTGTTGGATCTGCCGAAGTGATGGCAGCAGAACAAGCAGTGCAGCATATTGATTCCCTTGCGCTACGCTCCGTGTCCGTGTTAAGGGAAGGAAGAGTTGTGGCGTCACAAGCTGTCCGATCAGGTTCGCGCATCGGGAGCTATCTCTTTCGAATAGGGGGAGCAGTGGCAAGACCATTAGGTTCTGTTCTTACGATTGGCATCGTTGTTATTGATGTCGCGAATCAAAATGAACCCCTGCTCTCTGGAGTACAGCTGGCCTCCGTAGAAGATGTGGCCAATTCATGCGACCAGTTCTATTAACATGAACACGAAAGGACTCTCCACAGAAAAAGTCATTGTCGCAGTAGTCATCATCATGGCATTCCTTGGCATTGGCCTCTATGCCCAGACGACACTCCTCACGAAGACAAATGATCAACTTCCCGTAATTGTATGTAAGAATTCCGTGATTCACTTCGTCACGCAGCGGGAAATCTGGAGAAAAGTCGGGCAGGAATTAGCGTATGATGACCTCAAATGCTCGACGATCAACAGAGAAATCAAAGCGTACAAAGACGAAGAAATCAAGCGGGAAGTGGCGAATGCGCTCATCGAATGCTGGGACATGTATGGGCAGTCCCAAAACCCGCCACTTGCAGTGTTCAATACGGAAGACAGGAATTTCTGCGCGATTTGCCACCGGCTCGAGTTCAAGGAGCATAAGCAGGTTCAGGGATTCGCGCAGTTCCTCCTCACCGAGGACATGCCTGGTAAAAAAGTAACCTATTATGAGTATCTCAGCGGGATACAATTTGATGAAAATATGGTTGGGCAGTATGAAAATTCAGAGCTGGCGCGGTGGGATACGTTAGACACGTCTGAACCGCTTGCCGTTATCCTCCTTATGAGCAAAAACGCGTATCCTGGAGGGCTTGTCTCGACGACGAATGAGCAGGCAGCGTTTTATGGAGCGGGAACCGGAGGATTTGCAGGAGGGGCAATCGCACTGTATTCCGGTGTAGGATTATGCTTCACGGGCATTGGATGTCCTGTTGGCATGGCTATTGTAGGAGTAGGAGCGGCCGCAGGAGGCATCATTGGCTATTTCATCGGGGCAGACAGATCCGCGGACTGGGGGGCGCACGTTGTCCTAGGAGAATATAACCACCTCAGCCAGGAATTGCCGTGTGATTATCTCGAAGGCCGCTTAACTTCACCGCTTGAAGAGTAAGGTTTTTATACGCAGTCCCTTAATACACTACTCTATGATTCGATCGAAGAAAGGGCTTTCCATTCAAGAAGCGCTGGGATCGTGGATATTTTGGGGGATTATGCTCCTCATCATTCTGGGAATTGTCGGGTGGAATCTCGGCCCAAAAATTCTCTCTCAAATCGGGAGTGCCATCACGAGGTTGATCTTTCAATGAAAACAAAAAAAGGATTTTGGATCATCCCAGACTCGGTAATCGTGATTCTCGTCATCCTGCTCCTCGTTTTTGTTTTGACGAAATCAACGGGAAAAAGCATTTATGAGCTGCTCACGCTTGACTTTGGCTCTGAAGAGCCCATTGAGCAGACAACCGCGCTTGTTGAGTTTGACCATGTCGTGGAGCGTATGAACGCAATCTTGGCGATGCCCCTGCCTTCCGGAGGCTGTTATAGGGGCCTTCAGTTTTACGAGCTTGGCTCTGGAATGGAAATAAGGTTTGTAAACACCGAAAATGGATTTGTCATGAAATTTTATCACCAAGGGGATTTGCTCAAGGAGCAGGAGTTTAATGAAACAGCGATCTGCTTAAAGGAATCGCTTGACGGGCCATATCTTGACCTTGTTACCGGAAGAGAATTTATTATACCCGTAGATGAAGAAGGGCCGTATGCGGCATATCGCGCGACATCACCGCGCATCACGTTGTACAGGCCAGCAGCAGGGCATGTCTGCTTTGTCAGCTCAGCAGTTCCTCTCGAGTCGCTAAGGCCGCTGTGCGAAGGAAATGCTTAAATACCAACTCGAATGAGGTAGCACCATGAACTATAGTAAAAAGGGAATGGAACTGACATTAGGCACGGTTGTCATTGCAGTATTGCTGCTTATCGTACTTGCAGTTGCCGCCTATATCTTCCTGCAAGGGGCAGGTGGCTTCCGGTCTGGAATAAGCTGCCAGGGAGCAGACAAGTCGTGTGTTGAAACGACAACGTGTTCGGACGAAAATATTATTGGAGGATGGCTATGCCCAGAAGGGCAAATCTGCTGCAGAAAAGGATAGGCAAACGAGCAGCGTTAACATGGGAGTTTGTTGTCGTTATAGTCCTCTTATTGATCTTTGCTGTAGTAGGCACGGGTGCCGTTGGCATTGTCGGAAGACAAATTGGTTTTTTCGGCAACAAAGGAAATGATCAAGTCTGTACAGAGCTCCTAAAGAAAAACGAGATTGCCATGCCCCTGGGCCTTGGAGCGTACTGTGTGAATTCACAAGAATCTGATGCGGTGAAATGCGGTGAGAAGCTGCCACATTGCTGTGTCATAAAGGATGAAGCCTTCAAAGGGAAGTTTACAGGCATAAAAAAAGATTCTGAGGTAGGTTGCTGCGTTCCCACGGAAGAAGACTGCGCGCAACTTCAACCCCAAGATGCGTAAAAACGGAGATGTTACAGAGCTCATCAAATTTATCATAGGACTGCTCATCTTCGGACTCTTTTTACTGATTACACTGCCCTTGCTCATCATGGGATACGCATTCTTTTTTGACAGGCCAGATCAAGGAACAATGGAAAGCTTCAATGTTCTTGCCGCAATCTCACGACAAGTAGTCGTGGATGGAATTCCACAAGACTTAGCGCTCAATATCAAAGACGGATTTAAAATTTCAACAAAAGGAGGAGAGGACAGCTGCTTCATCAACTATATCTGCCTGTGTAAAGACAAGGAGGATGGATGCGCTAAAAAGACATATGCGAAGGAAAACGTTGGGATGGAAGTAGTCATTGAGGGCAATGTATACAGAGATGATGACAATCCCTACAATGGAGAACTTTGGGGTGATCCAAGCTTTTGGACTGCGATGAACATAGACGTAATTACGATTCGCGTTGAAAAGCAAGAAAACAGGATTCTGATAAGCATACCTGAGGCAGGATCCCCTCAACCACCCGCTGCATCCCCACCAGAACAAATCCCGCTTGTTCCAGGAGTTACAGGATAGCGTAACCCTTAAATACCCACATTCTCATGGATCGCTCATGAAGATGCATAAAAGGGGTGCTGAACACGAGCTCATCCTCATGCTCGGGCAGCTGCTCCTCGGCGCGGCGTTTATTGTAGGGATGTTCATGTACCTCGGACAGTTACGCTCAGACACTTCTTTGGAACAGCGGTTTTACGCGCGGGACATATCCTTACTGCTCTCCACGGTTCAATCAGCCCCGGGATCAATCCTTTTCACGTACCCGAGAAATATTGCTGAGTACGAGCTTAGCATGGAGTATCAAAACCACAAGATCTATGCCCATAAGCACGTGGAAGACCAGTTTTCATATCCTACACTTCTCAACAGTAAGGCACTGCCCGAACGCACGTTGCTTCTCGAACCCAGCGTGATCATGCTATCCAAGCAAGGGCAGAGCCTGCAACTCTCTAAAGACACGCTCTCACCGGGAGCGCAGCTTGATTGTCCTGTGTATGAGCCATTATCGCCTCTGGCGCTGATTATTTCCCCGGGTGACTTTCCAGGGGAACAAGAAGTCATACGCGCCCAGTTCATGCCAGAAGAAATCTCTGTAGTATCCCCACGTGATCCAAGGCCTTCAGGAACAGTCATTCTTGTTAAATCAGAGGAAGCAGTCGAAATGAGCATTATCGCATATGTCCAGTATCCCCTAGAGAACTTTAACGCAACGTTCGCATACGCGTGCCATCTCCTCAACGCATTCGCAGAGCAATCCTCAATTCCAATTTTCCTCGTTCCCTCATCCTCTCTTCCTGAATTTCAAAATCCAGAACCTCCCGCAATCATTCTTGTCATACGCAAGCCCGTTGACAGCTCTGTGCCATTAAGCGCGGCGTTCGCTCAACTTTCTGGAGGACAGAATGCATAAGAAAGGATTCGTCGTGTGGGATATCGCGATTTGGGTGTACCGGTTTTTGTATATGATCCTCGTCATCCTTATGACCGTCTTCTTTGTCAACGTCATGTACACATCAGAAGTTAACATTCAAGGAACGGCATCCGGAGTATATACGCAACAATTCCTGTATTCAAGAAATAGCATTTCCTATGAAGATCCGCTCACGCTGCGTGCGTATCCGGGAATCATTGATATTGAGCGATTAAACACATCCCGGTTAAGTGAAGCCTTTGTGCTGGAGAACAAAGAGTTATTCGGGGCGCGGTTCACGCTCAAACAATTTCCAGAAACCGAAAATCTTGTCGCGCAGGCATACTATAATCAGCAGTGGTTTGAACGCGTAGCTCCACTCAGTACACTTAGTGTTCAAGGGCCAGGAGGAGCATACCTCGTCACGCAGAACTACCTTGTCCGGTATCTTGATGCCACACATGAAGAGCACACGGGAGTATTAACAGTTGAGGTTGCAACAGCAAACGCATGAACACAAAAGGATTACTTGGGCTTGATGTGCTCTCAGAATTTTGGGCAGCGCTCCTCCTTGTCATAGCGATCATCTGCTTCTCCGTTTTCTTTGGAGTCTTTGGCGGGTGTTATGACAGAAGCATAGACACGATTTCAGGCAGCGCACTGGAGAGCACCCAGGCATCCTTATCTCTTATAACATTCATCCGATCAACAGTCTCTTTTGACGATCATCTCTTGACGGTTCCAGAATATCTTAGCCTCATGTGCTACGAGCGAAGCAGAGGGAACTCCATCACAGGAATGCAAGAGGCACTTAACCCCTATGTGTTGTTTCTCCAGCAGAATATATCGGTTTCCGTTCAACTCACATGCCCAGATGCGGCTGTGCTGCCACTTGTTCCGGGAACGTGTGCTCCAGACACAAGCAACAGCATAGTACTTCCCAGCATGACCCAAATTCCAGGAGAGCGCAACACACTAGAGTTAAATTATTGTCGACGCATTGTGGCAAGGTCAACGTATCCTTATGGGAGGCCCATATGAAGCGCGCATCGCTCTTTACACTCTTTGCATGGTTTGGCATGATTATAGTCATTGTGAGCGCAATGATTATCCTCTGGTTCGAGCGTGATTCCGCAGAAAAAAACTTGCCCCTAGGAAAAATGCAGGGTGATATTTTTCAGACGTACGCAAAAGCAGAGCAAGAGCTCTTGTATACTGATGTTGCTGCGCAGTATTCGGCATCCACAGCGGCTGCATTAATAGCACGCAATGGGGGGTTTGGAACATCACAATCGCCCTGCGGAAATCTCGAGGATGTTCCGCTCTGGAATTCAGAACAACAGGACTGTTTTCCAAGGGATTATGAGCAGCAATTGCTGACAAAGGTAGCATTCCTCATGAACCTTTATCTTGGGACATATTCGCGTACAGCAGCGTACGCGCAGGCGTATGACTATGTGGTTGTAGGGAATGAGATCAAAGGATACGCCAAGAAGAACATGGTCAAGTCTATCCTCATAGATGAAGCGGAGCAAGGATCATATATCACAACTCCCCAGTTTTCCGCAAAGACTCCCTACGATGTGCATCTCTTTGATGATGCGATCGCGCTTGCAGAAGCGTACATTCATGAAGTGCAAACGTGCATGGAGCAGAATCCAGACTCGGACATTGAATTCTGCATCATCGCGGAGCAGCCCGCGGCATTCACGATGACGAGCATCTCAGGAAATCAGGCAGCATTCCTTCGCAGCCTCGATAAGGACGCATTCGTAACACGTTTTACAGGAGAGGAACGGCTGGCGTTTGAGACGCTGGAAATCCCATTTGCTCTCACATTCAGTGCTCCGGTAAGTGTTAAAACGCCAAAGGTGTACGATCGGGCTCCACAGCAACAGTATTATGAGCAGCTTGGACAAGGGCAGGCATTACAGAATGCCTGCGGGATAGACATAACTCCCTCTTCAGAACCGAGCATTCGACTCGAGTCCGGAAGCACATATGCAGCCCAATACGATAGATACAGGACGCTTATTGAACACTCCGCCTCGGAAAAGGGAATAGCGCCCGCATACATCGCAGCGATCCTCACGAAGGAAAGCAGTTTTGGACTTAATGAAGACGTCTATGCTGAAGGAGGGACGGGAATTGCTGGCTGTAAAGCCGCGCCACAGGATAATGACCCGCAGCAGATCACATGCGCGGCGCAAACGCTGCAGAGGGCATTTCACCCAGCATCATCTCAAAGCCCGTATGCGGCATGCCAATCCTTAAACACCGAGGAAAAAATCAAGTGCATATTCTCCGTCTATAACACAGGGTATCCCCTATTACACCAAAACGGAAATCCGGAATACGCAGATGAAGTCTATGCGTACTTTACGCAATGGAACGCTTATCTCTGTCCGGAGGAGGCCCAGGAAGGGGTGGGCCAATATTCCCAAGGGCAATGTGACGTAGGATATGTGCAGGTAGCCATGACATGCGGAGGGGGAAGACCATGCTGTGTAACATCCGAGGCAGCATCTGCCCTTCAATTAGTTCAGCAGAATCCCGATAAGGATTTCAGCTTTGTAATCACAAGCTCATATCGATCATTGGAACGTCAACGAGAATTATACCGCCAATTGGGAAGCGCCGCGTGCAATCCGGACGCACATGAATGCCCGCACACGACAGGAAATGCGATAGACATAGCCGTCCTTGACGTTGACACAGGACCACATAGAACATATAAACGCCACACATTCACAGACGCGCAGAAAACAAATCATAAACACATCCTTGACGTGATGCATGCTTCGGGATGGGTAGGATATTCTGATTACCCCTTGCTCACAACAGGCGAATGGTGGCATTTTGAATGCTGCAGCACTGACCGGTATGCCCGGGCAAGCAGCGCGCAGGTTGAAGCGATTGTTTAATCAGCAACACAAAACTATATAAAGCATGAACTTTTACATTTTTCATGCTTAAAATACCCTATACGGATATTCTTCAGAAGATAAGCGAAAAAACAGGCCTCTCAGATGCTGCGATCGAGCAGAAAATAAGCGAGAAACTTCGCGTTTTATCGGGGCTCATATCAAAAGAAGGGGCCGCGCATATCATTGCGAATGAGCTCGGAGTACCTCTTTTTGAGAAAGTTTCCGGAAGGCTCCAGGTGAAGAACATCCTTGCGGGAATGCGCAGCGTGGAAACGGTGGGAAGGGTTGTGCAAGTGTATGAAGTGCGTGATTTTCAGACTGAACAGCGTACGGGTACCGTGGGATCATTCATTCTAGGAGATGAAACCGGAACGATCAGGATTGTGTGCTGGGGCGATCTCGCGCAGACACTTAAGCAGTTCAAGCAAGGGGACATTATCAAACTCAGAGGAGGCTATGTTCGGGAAAATCAAGGGCGTAAAGAAGTGCACCTCAATGACAAGTCCGTGCTTATTGTGAACCCTAAGGACGAGCAGGTTCCGGAACTTGTGCCTCGTGCTGTCATGCCAATCGTCAGGAAACAGATTAAGGCGCTCTCGGAAGCAGACCAAAGCGTGGAGCTCCTCGGAACGATAGTGCAAGTCACGGATCCCCGGTTTTACGAAGTCTGCCCTTCTTGCAATCGCCGCGTTCTTGGAAATCCTGGGGCATATACGTGCTCACAGCACGGCGCGGTTACGCCAGACTATAGTTATGTCTCAAACGTGATCCTTGATGACGGCACAGACACGATACGTGCTGTTTTTTTCCGAGACCAAGTTGAGTCCTTATTCAAAAAATCAAAACAGGAGATGCTCGCTTCACGAGACCAACCAGAACTCCTCGCAACCCAGAAAAACGAATTGTTGGGAAAGATCGTGAAGATCGCAGGCAGGGTGAATAAGAACGTGATGTTTGAACGCCTTGAAGTCATTACGCGAACCATAGACCTCGAGCCGAATCCTGAGGAAGAGCTCGCGAAGATGGAAAAGACCTAGATCCTCTTTTGATATACCCGCTTAGTTTTAGGCCAGATCTTTTGTATCGCATCTTTTCCCGTTTTCGTGTAGAACAGAGGAAGCCTATTCCTCTCAAACATCATGAGCCAGCGCCTCCCTTCATCAGGTGAAAGTGAGGGAGGAGAGCGTGCGTAATCCGCCTGCCCAAGAGAATCTGCTTCAAACACGAGCGGCTCTTCTCGTACAATTCGAGGAATGTCATCATGAATCCGTATGAGGTGGCCTATGCAGTCAATTTCTTGCGTTGTGAATCCTTCGCATTGTCTCAGAAAACTCCGGGCATATGCCTCGCTTTTTTTCGCGTGCAATTTCTTAACGTCCGTGACATCTTTGATACTATACTTCTTGGTAATGAGGCCGGCATAGCCCGTATCATGAAAGTACATCACCGGAATGAGAGTTCTGGAGTTCCCCGATTCCCTTCTCAGCAGCCGCTTCATCCAATATACGGTTGCTAACGTATGGCGCCAATTCCAACCAGGACGTCCTGCGTCGCAAAGGGGTTTCACTTCCTTTTTTATCGCGCGTTCTATCTCTCTACTAAAAATATGCTTTCCTTTGAATTCCTTCATGGAATTGAAAGCTTATTAAACGTATTCTTTTAAAACTTTCGTATGGTCCTTGAGAATCTCTATCCCCTAGCGCTTGTAAAGCGCAGTCCCATCTTCGCTCTCCTGCTTGGATTGGGATATGGCATTGTGGGTATAGGAGGAGCGGTCATTCTCTTCCCTGAAGATCCTGCGATTGTTGCTGTGGCGTTCACAGCGATCCTTGCGATTCCGACGATTCGGGGGCTGTTACGCGATGCCGAGGCCATTGAGAGTGAGCGTGAACGCTCAAGCGTAACCTTATTTTTCAAAGATCATACTCCCGTGTTCCTTGCGTACTATTTCCTGTTTCTCGGTGTGTTTATCGCGTTCTCCTTTTTTGCATTATCCCTCCCGAACCTTGCAACAAACCACATTTTCGAGAATCAAGTGCAAGTCAAGTATGGACAGGCAACGGGGCACGCGTTTTCACAAGTGTTATCTTCGCAAACGTTTAAAACCATATTATTCAATAATATCAGCGTGCTGCTGCTCTGCATCATCACTGCTTTCCTTATCGGCGATGGCGCAACATTTCTCATCGTGTGGAATGCGTCTGTCTGGGGCACTATTTTTGGGATTCTTGCCAAGAGCGCGGCGTTTAACGTGGGAAAGGATCCCTTGCTCTATTTTATCATTGTCATCGTGTCTGTGTTCCCACATATGACACTGGAAGTGCTGAGCTACATTGTCGGCGCAACGTCCGGAGGCATTTTATCCAAAGGATTCATTCGCGAGAAATTCTTTTCAGACAAATTCTTTTTCATCCTCCGGGACGTGATCATACTTCTCATCATCGCGGGCATCATTTTGTTTTTAGGCGCATTTGTAGAGACGGAAGCGCTCCAGGGGTTCAAAGCGTACATTCAGATTATCAGGCAGAGCTTTTATTGACGTTTAAGGGGGTTTTATGGCAAGTAAGATAAAAAAAACGAAACTTGGAACAAGCTTTACGAATGAAGACCAGCGTCATGCTTATGAGAAACTCTCTCAGCCATGGAATATGCACTGGAGGAAGCAGTATAGCAATGTAACTGCTTTAGTAAGGCCTCAAAAGAGCGATATCATCCTTGATGTCGGGTGTGGAACGGGCAAATATGAAGCGAGGTACAGCCACATTGTCAAGCACATTGTTGGAGCGGAGATTGATAAGGGAGTGCTCGCATGGGCGCAGCGGTATGCGAGGGAAAACGGGAAGAAAGGAAAATTCTCATTCGTGCGCATTGCGAATGAAAGAATCTCCCGGCTGTTTCCGAAGCAAAAATTCTCGAAAATCATGCTTATTGATGCAGTCGAGCACATTCCGCTTGCTATTTTGGACACGTATCTCCAAGAATTCAAGCACATGCTCACAGCGGATGGACGAGTATATATCTATACTCCGAATGAGAAATACTTCTGGGAGCAGCTCAGAAAAGACTCGGGACACATCAGCCTCTACACGCTTGACAGCTTAACGCATGCGCTGAGAAGGAATGGGTATAAAATTATCCGAGCCTACCACGCACAGAGCCATGTTACCGTACTCAATATCCTTGAGCGCATCTCACCCTTTATAATCCTCAAGCGAAGGCTCTGCGTTGAGGCGAGAGTGTAAATGCATATTTTGCCCGTAATGGACAAGAAGCTCGCGTATAGTTATATCGTGATTATGGGAATTCTTTCCGGGTTTGTCATTTTTAGCGGCAGGTTTTTTCTTGACAGAGGGTTATCACTCTTAGAGGTAGGGTTTCTTCCTAACCTTGTAGCACTCCTTGTGCTGGCACCGTTATTATTCTGGATGCCCATGAAAAGAAAGCTCCTCTGGTGGTATGTTCTCTATGGCGTTATTGGATGTGCACTCGTCCTCGCGCAGTTTTCCCCGCTCGTGTTTGGAGTTCCTGTTGCGCTTTTAGTCCTGCTGTTATACACGCAACCGCTGTGGACACTGCTCATTAACACATTTTTTCTCGGGCAACGAGCGACACGATATGACATCATCGCATGTGCTCTTGTGCTTATGGGAGTCGTGTTCTTGGTAAATCCCAGGCATATTACGATTAATCTGCTTGGAGGGGCAATGGCGC